>NZ_CALGVK010000091.1:0-14362 GCF_937930195.1 uncultured Empedobacter sp. | reverse complement strand
AGCGTCAGCCTTCCAAGCTGAATGTTGCGAGTTCGAGTCTCGTTTCCCGCTCAACTTCTTTCTTAGAAGTGGATGCCTTGGTGGTGGAATTGGTAGACACGCAGGACTTAAAATCCTGTGTCCATTAGGACGTGCGGGTTCAAGTCCCGCCTGAGGTACAACAAAGCTCAAGAATTTATTTTCTTGGGCTTTTTTTATGCTTCAAATAATTATATCTTTATCGCTTTAACAAAGTACGTTTTTAACACATGATTCAACAATCATTTTTAAGAAAGGCCCTATTTACTCTTACCTTTTTACCTTTATTTTCTTATAGCCAAGAAACAAAAAGTTCAGATGATTTATTTCTAGAAGCTCGACACAAAGCTTTCGAAGAAAAAGATTATACAGCTGCAAAGAAATTAGCTTTACAAGCTTTAGCACAATCTCCAGAATATACTGATATAGCTGTTTTCTTGGGAAGAATTTACACATGGAATGATGAAACGGATGAAGCTCGAAAAGTTTTTCAGAATATAGAAAAAACCATGGATCCTTCAACTGATTTTTATTTGGCCTACACTTCGCTTGAATATTGGAATGAGAATTATACAGAAGCTATATCTATCATTGATCGTGGTTTAATTAAATACCCTAAGCATGAAGAACTATTATTGTTAAAAGCTAAGATTCAGAATTCAGGGGATCTTTATAGTGATGCATCAGAAACAATCAAAGAATTAATTGCGATTAATCCTAAAAATACGGAAGCACGCGAATTGGCTAATCGCATCGAAATTAATAATACGAAAAATGCAATTGGTGTAAATTACAATTATTCACATTTCGATAAACAATTTGCTGATGATTGGCATCAAGTTTCAGTCAGTTACAAACGTCAAACTGCTTTGGGCTCATTGATTTTTAAAGTGAATTACGCCAACAAATTTAAAGATAATGGTGTACAATACGAAGTAGAAGCTTATCCGAGACTCTCTAAGACATTTTACATGTATATTGGTGGTGGATATTCAGATAGTGATGGTATTTTCCCAAAATACCGTACAGGGGCATCATTATATGCAAATTTACCAAAGAGTTTTGAAGCTGAATTAGGATATCGTCAACTTCATTTTTCTGATGATGTTTGGATGTTTACAGGATCTATCGGAAAATACTACAAAAATTATTGGTTTAACTTAAGAGCATTTGTTACTCCAAGCGATCATAACATCTCTCATTCGTATACCTTTACAACGCGTTATTATACGGGTGATGCTAATAATTATTTAAGTTTAGCGATAGGGACAGGTATTTCTCCAGAAGATTTTAACAATAATCTTTTAGAAAATACTACTTACAAATTGAAATCCTTTAAAATTGGAGCTAATTATAATTTTTCGATCAAAGATTTAAATTTAATTACAATCGGTGCAAATTATTATAACCAAGAATATCGTCCAAATCAAAAAGGAAATCAATATGATGTAAGTGTTTCGTATAGTCGAAAATTCTAATTAATATATTTTATAAATAAAGAATCAGGAACCATTTTTTGAATATTTTTCAACGAATGGTTTTTTGTTTTAAACGACTTCATACGATTCTTTAACTCATCTTCCATTTTTGAATTTTGTTCAAGATCTTCTGTTAAATTCTTTTCGATTCGATATAACTTCCCTCCTGACAAATGATAATTTTCGAAAACATAATCATCCAAAATATTCTTGTTTTGCATTAGCGGAACACCTTGTTTTCTGAAATTTGACTTACCATTTTCCAGATTTTGTCCCATCCATGTTACATGGTGCGGTAAGTTCATTCTATATGAATCTCTAAAATAAGTCGCAAATGTTGGGGCAATATCAAAATGCGTGACAATATTCGACATCTTTTTTGGTGATTTCAATAACGGTGAATACACTATAATTGGCACATGAAAACGATCTATTTTCGTTTCCATCGGCACTTCTGGCATTCTATGATCTCCTGTTATCACAAAAATAGTTTGATTAAAATCTGAACGTTTTTGATATGTTTCAAAAAAATTTTTTAACGCATCGTCTACACTTAAAAAAGTAACCAATTGCTGCTTATATTTTTTGATTGTAGCTAAAGTTGTCGCATCATAATTTCTTGTTTCAACCAACTTATCAAACTGTTTATTGTATTTCTCAACATTGTTTATCAAGAATGGACTATGCGTCGCTAAAGTCATTAAAACATTAAAATAAGGTTGACCATCTTCTTTCTGTATTGTTAAATATTTTTTAAAAACCGAATGATCATCATATCCCCAAGAAAAGCCATTATTCGAAGGGATTTTCGCATAATCGTTTCCGTAATCATCTTCATCTATAATCGTTTCCACTTGCGAATAATACAAATACTTAGACATAAAGTCAAAATCTGCATCACCACCATAAAAATACCCCGTTTTATAACCATTACTTTTCAATAAATTATACAAGTTGAAATGTTGAGGTAAGTTATTTTGCTCCATAAAACCATTTTCAGCAAATGGCAAAGAACCTGTTAACGCTGGTAGAACACCATATGTTCTTCCCGTCGTACTCAATCCATTTTCCCAATACAAACTCTTTTTAGATAGTTGATCAATATAAGGTGTAAACGATCCTAAATACGCTCCGTCGTTGCTATATGCTCTCCCCAAACCTTCAATTACAATAAAAACAACATTTGGCTTTTCAGTTGATAAATTGAATTGTTTTGCAAAAAAGTTTTGGTTATCATCTTGGTATAAAAATGGATAATTTTCTTTGTCTGGATAATTTCGGTTATCTTGATTCTTTGCAGTTGAATTTGCATTCAAGAAATCAATTTCGGTTATTTTATCTTCAGCAAATTGTTCTAATGAATTTGAAAAAAAATAAGACGATTTACTTAAAACTAAATTAGACGAAAACTCATCATTCTCTGCATCCTTTACAAACAGATTAATCGGAATAATAATCGCGAAAAGACTTAGTACAATCAGCGGAAATTGGAGATATTTCTGCTTGATTTTTAATTTATAACTGTACGTAAAAATCAACGTCAATAAACTAATTACAACCAGAGATAGAATAATATTGGTAACATTCATAACACCAGAAGCTCCAATAATCAGCTTTAACTCATCGAATGTGTATAAAAATAAATCGGAACCTAATAAGTTGAGCGTCGTTTCAAAATATTTTATCAATCCTATATTTGCAACAATTAAAAATGAATAAGCAAAAATAACCCATTTCTTCGCCCAACCGATAGAATAAAATTGCAATAAGAAGTAAATTAAACTAACGATAAAAATACTGTCTAAAGCAAAATCAATATTGTGAACAAATAAATCAAGAAATAATGTTTGATGAGCATGTGGGGTTAAATTTTGTTTATAAAAAGAAATTTCAACAATTGTAGATACCCCAAAAAGTAAAAGATAAATCAATGAAATAAAAGTCGTTTGTTGAACTAAATTCACAAATCCTAATTTCATTTTTTGCAAAACAGACAACTCTTTTGCTTGATTTCCTCCAAAACCTTGTCGCGTCATTTCTCCCCATGAATTATTTTTCAAAAAGAAATCCTTTACTCCTTTTACGGCAGCTAAAACTACAAAAGGATGAAAAGTAAATGGCTCTATAAACGCGGTTAAAAACAATTTTGGAATATCTCCTTTCTTGTTGTAAACGTTATACGTCATCAAATCAATCAAAATGGCATAAATCGAATATAAAATTCCGTAAAGCAATACAAAAATCATTAAAGGAAAGAAAATATGCCAATTGATCAACCCTAAAAACATTAGAATAAAGAAAATAATCCATCCAAGATATTCGATAATTGGACCTAAAAACTCAAAGAAAAACCAATAAGGATAACTCATCATCCCTAACTTTCCATATTTCAGATTGAAAAATAAAATACGATGTTTCCACAATGTTTCTATCGTTCCACGCATCCAACGATTGCGCTGTTTATTTAAAATTTCTTTACTTTCAGGAACTTCGGTCCAACAAAGCGGATCCGGAATATTAACAACTTTATAAGGTAACTTGTTTTCGTGCATATAACGACGCATGCGCACCACCAATTCCATGTCCTCTCCTACAGTATCGTGATCGTAACCTCCACATTGCAATACAATTTCGCGATCAAAAGCACCAAAAGCACCTGATATCAACATCAATCCATTGGCACGCGACCATGCCATTCTTCCCAAAACAAACGCTCTGATATATTCTAACGCTTGAGCTCTACCCAAACGAGTTTTTGGCAAATTAACATCTACAATTTTACCGTCGATAATCGTACAATTATTGGCCAATCTTATCACGCCACCACAAGCAATTACTTTAGCTTTTGCTTCGTCCATAAAAGGTTTAGCAAGCTTTAGGATGGCATCTTGTTCTAAGATACAATCAACGTCAATACAAACTATGTAATCATTTGTCGCGATGTTAATTCCAACATTTAACGCATCCGATTTTCCACCATTTACTTTGTCAACAATTACCAATTTTTTAAAAACAGGATTGCTACTTTTATAAATCGCATTTATAGGTTTTGTTTTGATATTTCCCTCAACGAAATAATCTATTTTAATCAAATCATACGCCTCAATTAATCGTTGCAACGAATCATCTTTGGATCCATCATTTACAATAATAATTTCGAGCTGATTATAATACAACGACAACAACGAGCGTACATTTTCTACAATTGTAGCCCCTTCATTATAAGCTGGAGCAATAAGACTAAACGTTGGTGCATTTGAAGAAGTTGCGATCAGGGAATAATCTGTAAAACTATTTTTTCGGATATATGATTTAATTGCTCCTTTTGCGTAAAGTCCAATCCATCCATACACAATAATTAAAAGGATAGAATAAAAAAGAAATCCATAAATAAAAAAATCGAAAGCGGTTTCAAGCCAATTCATGATTAGTGTTCTTGAATAATTTGATTAATAATTTGTCTTAATTCGGGAGAATTTGATTGAGTTGAAAGTTGTAATACCTCATTTTTATCACAACAATGGATTAATGCTTTCACACTTGCTTTTTTTACTGAAAATGATTCATTTTCTATCGCCTGAGTTTTCAAGAATAAACTATTTTCTGGATTTGAAATTAGTTCTAAAGCTTTCAAAATTTGCAATTGAAATTTCTCTTCATATCTTTCGTAATGATGAATGAATAAAGTTGAAGTGGTTTCACTTTCGATTCTAACCAAAGTTTTAATTGTTTCTTTCAAGGTTTTTTCATCAGAATCGTGCAAATTTTCCGCAACCAAATCGTGCATTTGTAACAATTGAAACTTACGAATCAATTTCATCGCAAAAACTTTTACACTCTGATTCGTTGATTTCAACCAATTCGAAATTGACTGCTCAACCTCATCATTATTTGGTAAAGTGTTAATTGCTTCCAATAATTTTAATTGATGCCAATCTGTTAATTGTTCTTGTAAATCATCTAAAAAATATAAACCTTCAAAACCAGAGAATTTCACCAAACCATATTGAGCTTCTGTACGAACCAACTCATTTCTATGATGTAGCAAAGTTTTAATTTTAGGCAAAGTTTCGATGCAATTCATGGCTGTCACTTCTTGTATAGCTTCGGCTATTTCGTATCCTTTTTTACTGTTTAATTTTTGTAAGGATATTTTCTTGAGTTGATATTGTCCAAATAAATTACGAATATTCTCTTTAGAATTTCCCGAAAAGTTATGTTCTGCTTTTAGGAGTTTTTTAATGAAATAATGTTTGAATAAACTTGATTTTAAATAATCATTAAAATCTGTATTCTGTTGATTATTTTCTTCTAAAATCGTTTCATAAATCTCTTGATCAATAATCGCATTCCACTTATTTTTCTTTGTAATGATTTTATATTCAATAATACTTTTCAACAATGTATATATGATAATCAAATAAAGTAAAATAAGTAGAATATAAATTCCTACGATTAACTCGGTATATGTTATGATTTGTAGGATAATCATTGTATTATTTTAAGATTTTTTTTACGCGTACTGATAATTCAACAGGACTAAATGGTTTTACCATAAAATCATTTGCACCAAGATCAAAAGCTTCCACAACCACATCTTCTTGTCCTAAAGACGACAAAATAATAATAGGTGTTTCAGCATTTTTACTCTTTCTAACAGCACTAATAATCTCCAAACCAGAAGCAAAAGGCATCATAATATCAGTAATAATCAGATCAATATTTTCTGTTTCTATCTTGTTGATTGCTTCTTTTCCATTTCGTGTTAAAACAACTGTATAGCCTTCTTTTTTAAGTTTATGCTCAATTGTTTTTAAAATCAATTCGTCGTCTTCGGCAATTAAAATCTGCATTCTATTGGTTTTTAAATATTTTTTAAATAATTAATAACTAATTCAATTTCGTTTTCTATTCGCATAATAAGTTGGTTTTCTTCTACGTAGTTAATCGTAGTTGCTTTTTCAATTTGTTCAGTTAAATCAGCCAAAATAAAAAGTCCAGCCGTTTTCGAAGTTCCTTTTACTTTGTGACCTAATTGATTGATTTGTGCTAAATTTCTATTATTACTATGCGTATTAAACGCTATTTTGTCTTTTTCTAATTCATTGATAATAATTTCGATAAACGTTTTTCTGAACGATTCATCATCTTTTGTATAATTATCAATCATTGATACATCAATATGATTTCCAAAATCTTCGTTTTCATTTTGCGTTTCTTGAGAAAAATCCAACCATTTTTTCATCATATCTACTATATCATTTTCTCGAATTGGCTTCGCTAAGAAGTCAGTCAAACCAACCTCAAGACATCTTTCTTTTTCGCCTTTCACATTTCCCGCTGTAACGGCAATAATCGGGACATCTTGATAATTATTAATCAATCGAATAAATTTCGTTGCATCAATACCATTCATTTCTGGCATTTGAATATCCATTAAAATTAAATCAACTTGATTTTCTTGACAAACAGCTACTGCTTCAGCTCCATTTATAGCCGTGTACAACACACTATTTGGTGCTATATTTTTTATGATTTGCTGATTCAGTGCCATATTCACCATATTATCATCAGCAATAAGAATATGAAATTGTTTAGAAAAATCTTGTGTATTTTCGTTTGGTTCTTCTATTTCTAATGTTTGATTTTCCTTCGAATCGATGATACTTTTTCGTAATGTTTCGAATAATTCTTCTGATTTTATTGGTTTTAATAAACGAGAATTTATCCCTAATTCTTTAGCTTTCTGAATCAAAAATTCATCTTCAGATGAGCTATGCAATAACACTAAAGGTATTTTTGTTTGTTTCGACTCAACGTATTCTTTTATTTTCTGAATTGTTTCTAAACCATTTAAAACAGGCATGTGATAATCCATCAAAATAACATCATACACTTCACCATTCAACACTTTTTGCAACGCCTCCATTCCGTTATTTGCAAGGTCAGAAGTGATTTTTTTAAACTCTAACATATGCTTCAAAATAACCTGATTACTTTGGTTATCATCCACAATCAGAACATGTTTTATCTCGTCTAAATGGTCAAATTGTTGATTAAAATTATACTCGTAATCCACTTCCAAATCAAAGTAAAATGTAGAGCCTTTGTCGACTTCACTTTCCAATTCTAAATGACTTCCGAAGTAATTTAACAATTTATTTGAAATGGTTAACCCTAATCCTGTTCCTCCAAAACGTTTACTTACAGTACTATCTTCTTGTGTAAAAGCATCAAAAATTTTGGATTGTTTCTCTGGTTTAATCCCAATTCCAGTATCGCGAACAGAGAATCTAAGTTTCGCTTTCTTCCCTTCTTTAATTGGTTCGACTTGACTAATTTTAAGTTCTATTTCACCTTTTTCGGTGAATTTCACGGCATTCCCAAGTAGATTAATCAAAACTTGTTTTAGACGAACTTCATCAATCCAAATAAATTGAGGTAAATTATTATCTATATTCAACAATAATTCAATTTTTTTGTTTTCGGCTTGATAAAGAATCACATTGATTACTTGATTTCCTAACTCGAACAAATTATTTTTTTCTATCAAAACATCCATTCGACCGGATTCAATTTTAGAGAAATCTAAAATATCATTTATTATTGACAATAATGAATTTGCAGAATCATTAATAAAATTCAAATATTGTTTTTGAGTCGGATTAAGTGGCGTTTTCAACAATAAATCAGAGAAACCAATCACACCATTTAACGGCGTTCGAATCTCGTGGCTCATATTTGCTAAAAATTCAGACTTTGCCTTACTAGCGAGATCAGCATTCTTTTTAGCTTTTTTAAGTTCTTTATTTTTCTTGACAGATTCTGTTATATTTTGCGAAAACATAATCAGACCACCAATCTGTTTTTTGTTGATATACCACGGATGAATCGCCCATAAATAGTGTTGATCCGTATCATATTTTGGTGTGCGATAAATCATATCTTCATCCGAATAACTTTCACCTTGCAAACAAGCGTCATAAATCGCTTTTCTTTCTTCTGGAACATTGTACATTTCATAATGAGATTTTCCGATCACATTTTTCTTTTTTACTACAAATTCATCACACCATTGATTACTCAAAGTTAGATAATTCATATCCTTATCAAACATTGCAACAGATGCAGGTACATGATTAATAAATGTTTCGAAAATAGCTTTTTGTCGAGCCAACTCTAACGTATAACGTTTTCTCTCATCAATATCCTGAAAAGTTCCAAAAACGCTAACACATTTTCCATTTACGAACTCTGGAATTCCTTTACATCTTACCCAAATTGTTTTTCCTTTTTGGGTAACTATTTGCAACTCCATATCATATCCGATTCCTTTTTCTACCGCATCTCTAAAAGCTTTCTTTATTTTTGGATAACTACTTTTTGCTTCATAAAAATTGAGTGAAGTTTCTACATTTGGTTCATAATCTAGTTCAACTTCATGGATTTTTTTCGTTATATCAGTCCAAATTAATTTTTGCTTAACTAAATCGTATTTCCAACCTCCAACATTGGCAACTTCGTACGTATGATCTAGTAACTGACGAACACGATTCAAGTCTCTTTCCAAGATTATTCGTTGCGTCATATCAACCGCAGTACTCATCACAATCGGATTTCCATCATTATCTTTGTCCAAAATATTATTGTATAACCAATATGTTAACGAACCATCTTTCTTAATCAAGCTCATCAAACCAGAATCTTGCTTTTTACTTAAAATCGTCTCTATATAGATTTGATATTCTTTTTGATTAGATTTTGGGATTAATTTTTTAAGATCCAAATCTTTCGATTCTTCTTCAGTATAACCTATCGATTCTAAACCTTTTTTGTTAATGGATAAAATATTACCATCCAAATCGTGAATCGTCATTAAACCAAGCGAAGAATTGAAAAAATTTCTAAACTTACGTTCACTGTTTTCTAGTTCCTCCTTTTTAGAGTTTTCAAGTGTAATATCTCGTCCAAATAAGAAAATCTCGTTATCATACGAAGTGTTTAATTTAGTATACCATTCAACCATTTTTTCTTCTTTCGTTTCTATTGAACACATCAAACATTTGAAGTCAATAGAACCTGAATTAGTTTTCAAATCAGCCAAAAACATTTGAACTTTTTTCTTATCCTTTTCCGAAACAAAGTCTAAGAAATTTTTTGAACGAATTAATTGGTCATTTTTAACTTCTAAAACTTTTTTAAAAGCTGGGTTAATTGATTTCAATACACCATTAATATCAGCAACTCCAATTAAATTATTCGAAATTTTATAGATATTTTGAAAGTAAGCAGCGTCTTTTTTTCGTTTTTTACTGACCAATAATTTTGTAATATTTTTCCCTAATTGAATCAATAAATTGCGTTGTTTTTCGTCTAACGTTCTTGGATAATGATCGTTTACACATAATGTCCCCAAAACATTTCCATTGTCATCAATCAACGGAACACCAGCATAAAACTTAATATTTGCAGCTTTTACTCCAGCAATATTTTTTGCAGGTTCAAATTTCGTCACATCATCAATCACCAAAATTTCTTCTTCCATTAAAGAAAATTGACAAATAGTTTGTTGACGTGGAACAATATCTACATCTATTCCACAATTTGCTTTAATCACTTGATAATTTTCATCAAAAATAGAAATTAACGCAATTGGCGCATTACAAATCAAACTCGCAGCATTTGCAAAAACCTCCAACTCTTCGTCTTTATCATGTCCTTGTAAATTATAATCGTAAACGGCTTGCAATCTTTGCTTTTCGTTCGTTGGGATGTGAAAATTTTCCATTAAAAATTGATCTTATTTAAAAGGTAAGTAGAGGTGGTTAAATATATTACATAATTATAAATTTTTGTAATCAATTAATTTTAAAAAAGTTTAATTTTTTCAAATCATAATTATTTTCTTACATTAGTTGCACAAAAGGGAATCGAGTGCAAATCTCGAGCTGTCGCGCAACTGTAAGTAGTGAACACTATAAGCCAGACCACTTTTTAGATGATGCTTTCGCGATTGAAGCTCAATCAAAACTACAATAATCTCGGTTTTTGTTGAATTGATTGCACTTGATTTCGAAAGCATTTTTATTAAAACTTAGTTTATAAAAACATGCTAAAAGAAGAAATTCAACACCTTATTGACCTTAAAACAAAACCTCTTGGAGCTTTAGGTTTATTAGAAAAAATCGCTTTGAAGATTGGTTTAGTTCAACAAAAAAATCATTTAGAATTAGTTAATCCACATCTAATTGTTTTCGCAAGCGATCATGGTATTTCACAATCTGGCGTAAGTGCTTATCCTGCGGAGGTTACACCGCAAATGGTTATTAATTTCCTAAATAATGGGGCTGCTATTAATGTTTTTTGTAATCAAAATGAAATCGATTTAACAATTGTTGATGCAGGAGTCAATTATAATTTTGAAGATTATTCGGTTCTGAAAAATTGCAAAATTGCAAAATCAACCAAAAACTTTTTGTACGAACCTGCAATGAATGCAGAAGAATTGCAACAATGCTTTGATCATTCGAAGAAAATTGTTGATGAAATCGCTCAAAACGGAACGAATATTATTGGTTTTGGGGAAATGGGAATTGGAAACACTTCATCTGCATCAATGATTATTCACTATTTAACTCAACTTCCACTTGAACAATGTGTTGGCCGAGGTACAGGCTTGAATGATGAACAATTACAAAATAAGATTAATATTCTGACTCAAGCAAAGGAAAATCAAGGTGAAATAAATGATCCGAAACAAATTTTAGCAACTTTCGGAGGTTTTGAAGTCGCGCAAATGACAGGTGCAATGCTCGCTGCTTATGAACATAATATGCTGTTGATGATAGATGGTTATATTGCTTCAGCTGCAATTTTAGTCGCATCAAAATTGAAACCTGAAATTTTGAAAAACGCTATTTTTTGTCATCAAAGTGATGAAATTGGACATCGTTATCTATTAAATTATTTCAACGAAGAACCTATCTTGAAAATCAATTTACGCGTAGGAGAAGGAACAGGTTGTGCTTTGGCTTATCCAATTATTAAAAGTGCAGTAAATTTCTTTAATGATATGGCAAGTTTTGAATCTGCTGGTGTCAGTAATAAAGAAACTGAAGTGGAATGCTAAAAAAAGAAATTACTTATTTCCTAACGGCATTGATGTTTTTTACTCGAATTCCAATTCCATTCAAGATTCCTTACAGCAACGAAATTATGAATCAATCGCAAAAATATTATGCTGCGGTTGGCTTATTGGTTGGTTGTTTTAATGCGATTATTTATAGTGTTTGTCAATTTATTTTACCTGTTGATATTGCAATTATTATCACCATGATTACAAGTATTTTGTTGACTGGTGCTTTTCACGAAGATGGTTTTACTGATGTCTGCGATAGTTTTGGAGGAGGTTATGGTAAAGAAAAAATTATGACAATTATGAAAGATAGCCGAATTGGAGCTTATGGAGTTATCGGTGCAATCTTGTTATTGTTATTAAAATTCACCTCTCTGAAACACATTGCAGAAGATAATTTTTGGTTGATTATTTTCACTTTAATTGCTGCACATTCGGTAAGTCGTTTTTTTTCTGGAATGATGATTTACACCCACGAATATGTCACCGATATTGACAAAAGCAAATCAAAACCAATGGCGAGTAAAGCTTTACCGATTAAAAACTTGCTCATAAGTTTTCTATTTTGTTTACTTCCTTTTATAGTTTTTGGCGAATGGAAATTCTTGTTGATTTTACCACTTTGTTATATAGGTAAAGTCTATTTGGGTTGGTATTTTAAGAAATATATAGGCGGTTATACAGGCGATTGTTTGGGAACTGTACAACAAGTTACCGAAGTTTTATTTTATTTAGGAATACTGATTATATGCAAATTTTTGTAATACGACATACAAAAGTCAAAATCCCTTCATCGGTTTGTTACGGACAAACCGATGTCGATTTGACAGACACGTTTTTAGACGAAGTAAAAGAAATACATGCTAAAATCGATCACGATTTTGATACTATTTTTTCGAGTCCATTGAATCGTTGTCAACAATTAGCCTACACTTTTTCTACAGAAATTATTTTAGATAATCGATTGAAAGAATTCAATTTTGGAGACTGGGAAATGAAACCTTGGAACGAAATTCCTTCGGAAGAAATCAATCCATGGTACGATGATTTTGTAACGATACCAACTCCAAATGGCGAATCGATGTACGAAATGTTTTTACGCATCTCTGATTTTATGAACGACTTAAGAAATACCAAACTTCAAAAAATATTAATTGTTGCTCATGGCGGAGTAATTCGATTAATATGGTGTTATTTGTTGCAAATACCAATTAAAAATGCATTCAAAATCCCTGTAAATTACGGTGAAATTTTTCAGTTTAATTTAGGTGAAACAAATGAGGAAGATTTTATAATGAGAAAAATGTAGACTAATTCAACATCCAATCAACTAAACTTTCCTTCTCTACTATATTCCAAGAATGCGGATGTTTCTGACCATTTGCTCTAAAGCCTCTATTCTCCGTTTCAATAAACTCTACACTCTTCGCTCCAATTGCTTTCAAATGCGAAGCCATTTTTTTTAATTTAAAAGCATTCAAATCTTCATAAGTTCTATTTCTATTCGAACTTTGCCACTCTATATCTGGCTCACAATATAATCTTATCTTAATATTTTTTAAAAATTGAATATTCTTATTAGAATTTTTAGACATTAAATAGGGTGAATAATACTCGTAGTTCTGAATCGAATCTTCTGGAGCACCTAATTCTTTATTAAAAAGCTCGATTAAAAATTTGCCTTCTTCTACCGCAGCTTTACTTACATTCTCTTCAATATCCTTTTTTGCACTTTTATATAATTCTTCTAAATCAATTGGAGAATCGACTACAAAAACACCTTTAGGCTGGATACTATTTTGTTCTTTCATCAGTTCATTTCCTATCAACATTGCTACATTCCCTCCACTCGAAAATCCTCCTATATAAAGGTTAACTTTATTTAATTGATGTTGATTTAATATATCAATCAGTCGAGTTATTATATTTTTTTTCTCCTGATCGGATAAATATAATTTTTGGTTAAAATTAAATAACAAAGTCGTAATTCCTTGCTGGTCTATATGTTTTATAAATTTCGCTTCTTGTTTTGTATGTTCTATATCACAAGGAAAACAAGGAAATAAAATCAACAAAGCTTTTTGGTTTGATGCAATTTTCAACTCGTAATCTAACTCTTTACTCACTTTTGTTTCTATCACAGATTGTTTACAACTAAATGCTACGTAAGCAAACAGGAATACGAAAAGCAACTTCATAATTTTAAATTGTTTCATTATTCGCTACAAACTCATTAACAATTGTTCTCAAACTTTTATTCAAATCAAGGTCTACAATATCTTTTATAGACATCAAACTCTCAACTTTCCATGCATCATTTGTTAAAGAATAGGTTTCTAATTTAGAAATTAAACGATGATGAAAAACCTCCTCTCCTATTTCATATTCAAGTTTACCTATAAATTCTTCTAAAGTTGTAGAAGGTTCTGGCCAATCATTTTCGGCATCAAAAAGTTTTACAGCTACAATAAAATCATTTTTTGATTTGAAATTATTTCGCTCTATTAAGTTAAATAAATCTTCAAATGTCATTCAAATTATATTTTAAACTAATTTCTAAAAAAAAAATCAACAAGTCAAATGTTTCAAAATTAATTTATTAGAAAAAAGTTATAAAATTTATTCTAAAAACACTTGCAAAAGTGGTTTTATTGACCTTATATTTGCACTCACAACGCGGGAATAGCTCAATTGGTAGAGCGTCAGCCTTCCAAGCTGAATGTTGCGAGTT
>NZ_CALGVK010000090.1:0-44878 GCF_937930195.1 uncultured Empedobacter sp. | reverse complement strand
CTGTTTAATAGAGATGAATGTAATTTATCTAATTTTAGAATGATTTTAAATTAAGTAAATATACTATTGAATTAAAGTACTATAGGATTTGCTAATCGGTTTTTATAATGTTAATATTTAACATTAAAGTAACATTTGCATGCTTTTTGTTTAACTATTGGCATAACAAAAAAAGAACTAAAAATTTATAAAATGAAAAAAGTATTATTAGTTGCTGTAATGGCATTAGGAATTTCTCAAGTAAATGCTCAAAACTATAAAAATGCTTTAGGTGTTGTTGTAGATTTAGGAGACGGAGAAACACTTGTAGGTCCACAATTTAAACACTCTTTTGATGGTAAAAACGCTGGTAATGTACAAGTAATGTTTGGTGATCATGTTACTGTTTTAGGTGCTGATTATACATATAATCAATCTTTTTCTGGAGCTAACGGATTAGGTTGGTTTGTAGGAGTTGGACCTCAATTGACATTTGTTGATGGAGGGCATTTTGATGATAAAACATTCTTTGCAATTCGTCCACAAGCTGGTTTAGAATATAAAATTCCATCAGCTCCTTTAGCTTTCCATTTTGATTGGAAACCTTGGTGGAATTTAACAAACGAATCAGATTTTGAAGCTGGTCGTTTTTCTTTAGGATTTAAATACACTTTTTACTAATTTAAAGTCAAATAGTATAGTAAAGTCACTCAATCGAGTGGCTTTTTTTATAAGTAAAATCATACAATCTTCGATTAATTTAATTTTAAACCTATAAATTAATTGTTATTTTTGGAAGATTTTGGATTTTATCTAAGACCAATTATAGATAATCGCTATAGTTTGCCTATTCAAAATATAATTCCGAAATTTACTTAGTAATAGATTTAATACATTTAATAGAAGATGAAACAATTAATTGGGACAGGAGTTGCTTTGGTTACGCCTTTTCAACAAGATGGTACGGTAGATTATACTGCATTAGAAAAATTAGTAAACTACAGTATCGATGGTGGTGTTGAATATTTAGTTATTTTAGGAACTACAGCTGAAGCTGCAACGCTTACAAAAGATGAAAAGCTAAAGGTAATCGAAACAATAAAGAAAGCGAATGCTAATCGTGTTCCGATGGTTTTAGGTATTGGAGGAAACAATACTGCAGAAGTTATTAAAGAATATCAGGAAACAGATTTGAGCGATTATAGTGCAATTCTTACTGTTTCACCTTATTACAACAAACCGAATCAAGAAGGTATTTACCAACATTATAAAGCAATTGCTGAAAGTACAAATGCAAATATTATTTTGTACAATGTACCAGGTAGAACAGGATCTAATATTACAGCGGATACAACAATTCGTTTAGCAAATGAATTTAAAAATATCGTTGCAATTAAAGAAGCTTCTCCAGATTTCTTACAATCTACAGATATTATTCGTAAAAATACTCGCGAAGATTTTAACATTATCTCTGGTGACGACGAATTTGCTTTACCTATGACATTAGCAGGCGGTTCTGGGGTTATTTCTGTTATTGGTCAAGGTATTCCTACAATCTTTACAGAGATGATTCGCAAAGCATTAAACAAAGAAGTTGATGCAGCTTATAATGCACATTACAAAGTTGTTGAAATAACACGTGCTATTTTCGAAGAAGGAAACCCTTGTGGGATTAAAGCTGTTTTAGACAACAAAGGTGTTTGTAAACCCTATACACGTTTACCTTTAGTTCCTGCATCGGATAATTTGACAACAAAAATTAACCAATTATTATCTAACATCTAAAAAATAAAATCATGATAAAAGACTCAGTATTAAATGCGTTGAATAAACAAATAAAATTAGAAGGTGATTCTTCTCAATTATACTTAGCTATGGCTTCATGGGCAGAAGTAAAAGGATTAGAAGGGACAGCTAATTTCTTATACGCTCACGCTGATGAAGAACGCATGCATATGTTAAAATTAATAAAATTCATCAACGAAAGAGGTGGCAAAGCATTTGTACCACAAATTGAAGAACCAAAACAAGATTTTACTACATTAAAAGAAGTTTTTACAGCAATATTAAAACACGAATGTTTTGTTTCTGAATCCATTAACGAAATTGTTGGGTTAACATTAGAAGAAAAAGATTATTCTACACACAATTTCTTACAATGGTATGTGTCTGAACAAATCGAAGAAGAAAAATTAGCTCGAAATATTTTAGATAAATTAGAAATGATTGGCTCTGACAAAGGCGGGTTATATCTATTTGATCGTGATGTAGTTACATTAAGCGCAGACACAACAGCGTAATAATTCAAAACTTTGAGATTTTATTAAGAGGATAAGAAAATAATTTTTTATACTTTAGTCCTCAATTTTTATTAAATTTGCAGAATGTTTAAAAAACTAAGCTTACTAGTTTTAATTGGCGCTTCATTAGTGTCTTGTAACAAGACCTACAACAAAGCGATGAAAAGTACAGATAAAGACGAAATCTTTACATTAGCTACGCAGTTATACCAAGATGGTAAATACGACTTGGCAAACGAATTATACGAAAAAATTTCAACGTCTTTTGTAGGAACGGAAAAAGCAGCTGATATTGCATATAATATGGCGCAAGCGAACTTTAACGAAAAAAGTTTTCGTTTGGCAGGTCATCAATTTAAGAGTTTTGCAGGATCTTACCCAATGGATAGTCGTGCAGAAGAAGCATTATTTAAATCAGCTTTTTCTTATTACAAAGATTCACCGAAGTATGATTTAGACCAAACAAGTACTTATACAGCGATTAGTGAATTACAAGGTTTCATTAACTCGTACCCAGAATCAAATCATGTAAATGATGCGAATAATTACATTACAGAGCTTAGACAGAAATTAGAGTTAAAGTCTTTCGAAATTTCAAAAGTTTATTATAAAACGATGAAATATAAGGCTGCTGGTGTGTCATTCGATAATATGATTGATGAGTACCCAGATTCTAAATTTAGAGAAGAAGCCATGATGTACTCTTTGCGTGCTAAAGCAGAATTAGCGTTAAATTTTTCTCGTTTAGAAAACAAAGAATTACGTTTACAAGATGCTAGAACACAATATCTATTGTTAACAAGATATTATCCAGAAACTAAATTCAAGTCTGAAGCAAATAAATTGATGGAAAAAGTTGATAAAGATATAATTGAAACTAAAAAAATTCTCGCTGAATTAGAAGAGTCGAGAAAAAAAATTGAAGCTGAACAAGCTGAATTAAGCAAAGAGCAAAATAATAATAAATAGTAAAATATATAAAAATTCTTTCATTATGAATTTCAAGGATATCGGTGCAGCACCAACAACACAAACTTATGATCGTAATAAAATCGATGAGAAAACAGGAAACTTATACGAGTCGATTGTAATTATGGGAAAAAGAGCAGAACAAATTAACCAAGAAATGAAAACTGAATTAATTCAGAAATTAGATGAGTTTGCTGCACATACAGATTCTTTAGAAGAAGTTTTTGAAAACAGAGAGCAAATCGAAGTTTCAAAATTCTACGAAAGATTACCAAAACCGACATCTATTGCGGTTAAGGAATGGTTAGACAATGACGTATATTACAGAAATCCAAATGAGGATAAATAATGTCTGTTTTACATAGTAAAAAAATTCTTTTGGCAGTTACTGCCGGAATAGCGGCCTATAAAGCCGCTTTTCTTGTTAGAGGGCTTATCAAAAAAGGTGCACAAGTAAAAGTTATTATGACACCTGATGCACAAAATTTTGTCACTCCACTTACACTTTCAACGTTGTCCAAACACCCAGTTGAATGGGAGTTTTTCGGTGATAAAGGAGACTGGAACAATCATGTAGAATATGCACTTTGGGCTGATTATATGATAATTGCCCCTTGCACTGCAAATACGCTTTCCCATATGGCAGATGGAACCTGTAATAATTTGGTTTTAGCAACTTATCTTTCTGCAAAATGTCCAGTTTATTTTGCTCCAGCGATGGATTTAGATATGTACAAACATCCGTCTACATTAGAAAATATTTCAAAATTAGAATCTTTTGGTAATAGTTGCATTCCTGCAGAAGCTGGTGAACTGGCAAGTGGATTGTTAGGTGAAGGCAGAATGGCTGAACCCGAGAATATTATTTCATTTTTAGAAAGTTCTATTGCAGCTACTCTTCCACTCTACGGAAAAAAAGTGGTTGTTTCTGCTGGACCAACATACGAAAACATAGATCCTGTACGTTTTATAGGTAATTATTCTTCAGGAAAAATGGGTTTTGAGATTGCGAAGGCTGCTACTAATCTTGGTGCTAATGTCACGTTGGTTAGTGGACCTAGTCATGAATCTGTCCTTGGTTATCCTATCGAACGAATAAATGTTGTTTCTGCTCGTGATATGTACAAAGCGATGCACGATAATTTTGCTGATGCAGATGTTGTTGTAATGTCGGCAGCTGTTGCAGACTATCGTCCAAAAGAAATGGCTGAACAAAAAATTAAGAAAGAAAACGATGATAATTTAACCATAGAACTGGTTAAGAATCCAGATATTTTGAAATCATTAGGTGAAATCAAAACACATCAATTATTGGTTGGTTTTGCTTTAGAAACGAATAATGAAGAAGAATATGCAAAGAGAAAATTAACCAAAAAGAATCTTGATTTTATTGTTCTAAATTCGATGCAAGATAAAGAAGCCGGTTTTCAGAAGAATACAAATAAAATTACAATTATTGACAAAGATTTATCGATGCAACAATTTGATGCAAAATCAAAAACTGAAGTTGCAAAAGATATTTTGACTGTTATTTTAAATAAATTATAACAATATAATGAAGAAATTAGCCTCAATTTTCTTTTCAACATGTTTAGCTGTTTCTGCTTTTTCCCAGAATCTTATTGCTGATGTTAAAGTTGATTATTCAATGGTGCAGGGTTCAAATACACAAATGTATCAAACCTTAGAAAAATCACTGACAACCTTTATTAATTCTACTAAATGGACAAATGATCGACTAAAAACATACGAAAGAATTGAAGCTAGTTTCGTTATAAACATTAAAGAAAGAGAAGGAAATCGATTAAAAGGATCTATTTTAGTTCAATCTCGTCGTCCAGTTTTCAACTCTACTTATTATACACCTGTTCTTAATTTATCAGATGATAATTTCACATTCCAATACCAAGAATTCGAAGAATTAATATTCAATGATCGTAAATTCAGTGGTAAAAATTTAACAGATGTGATAACATATTATGTGTATTTAGTATTAGGTTATGATGCAGATACTTTTACAAAAGAAGGTGGTACTGAATATTTCAAAATGGCGAAGAAAATTGCTGACTTTGGTCAAACGAATAATAATTTTTCTGGTTGGAGCGAAATGGACGGTTTAAAATCTCGTACATCATTAATTAACAATATTCTAAAATCCGACAACTCAACTTTACGTAACATCACTTATCAATACCACAGAAATGGATTGGATATTATGGCAGAAAATGAGTTGAGAGGTAAAAACGCGATCGGAAATACCTTGTTACAATTAGAATTTTACCAAAGAGGAAATTATTCTCAATTTTATCCTTTAGAACTTTTCTTAACAGCAAAAAAAAGCGAAATTAGTCAGGTATTTACAGGTGGACAAACGTCATCAGTGAATATCGAAAAATTAAAAGAAATTTTAAATTCTATCGCTCCAAAGTACAACGATACGTATTGGAATAAAATGAAAAAGTAAATGTTAAGAACACTTCGCGTTAATAATTTTGCAATTATCGATCAATTAGAGATTGATTTTCATCAAGGAATGACAACAATCACTGGTGAAACCGGTGCTGGTAAATCTATTCTTTTAGGTGCTTTGAAATTGGTTTTAGGTGAACGTGCTGACTTAAAAGCATTGAAAAATGCGGATGAAAAATGTATTATTGAAGCAATTTTTAATATTAAAGATCTTGAATTGAATGATTTTTTTGAAGAATATGATTTAGATTATGAAGACGAATCTATTCTTCGAAGAGAATTGTTACCTTCAGGAAAATCACGTGCTTTTATCAATGACACCCCTGTAAAAGTCTCTATTTTACAAGAATTATCTGAATTATTGATCGATATACATTCTCAATTTAATACACCAAAAATTTTCGAAGCTGATTTTCAATTATCGATGTTGGATATTTACGGAGAAAATAAAGAATTGTTAAAAGAGTATAAAAAAGTATTCAATCAATATATTTCGACCAAGAAAAAAATAAAAGATGCGCAGAATTCACTCGAAAATCAATCACAGGATTTAGAATACAAATTGCATTTATGGGAAGAATTAAACAATGCATCTCTTAAACATGATGAGTTAGAACATTTAGAATTCGAAATAAAATCATTAACAAATGTTGAAGAAATCATTTCGACGTTAAATGAAACTTATCAATTTTTAGAACATCCCGAAATGGGAATTATTTCTCAATTGAACGAAGCAAGTAATAAGTTAAATAAAATTTCGGATTATAATTCTCAATACAATTCGATTTATGAGCGATTAATTTCTTCTAAAATTGAATTACAAGATATTTCTGGAGAAATGAGTCATTTGATCGAATCTACAGAAATTAATCCAGAACGTTTACAAGAAATCACAGATCGTTTCGATTTGATTCATAAATTATTACGCAAACACAATGTAATCACCATTGAAGAATTGATTATTAAACGAGATGAATTAGAAAGTCAAACTTCTGGTTTTGATAATTTAAGTGATTTAATTATTCACTTAACGAAAGAATTAAATGCGATTTCAGAAAAGTTAGATAAACAAGCTTTAAAAATTAGAAAAAATAGATTCTCATCAATTGAAATTATTCGAAAAAACATTTTGAATACTTTATCACAATTGGGAATGGAAAATTCGCAATTAACGATTCAACTCAACGAAACTTTAGATTTTACAGCAACTGGAAAAGATGAAGTGTTGTTTTTATTTTCTGCAAATAAAGGAATGGAACCACGTATTTTTGAAAAATCTGTATCAGGTGGTGAACGTTCGAGATTGATGTTAGCAATCAAAAAATTATTGGCCACGCATCAACATTTACCAACATTAATTTTAGATGAAATTGATACTGGAATTTCAGGTAAAGTTGCAAACGAAACAGGAAAAGTAATGCAGTCGATGGCTGATAATATGCAACTTTTAGTGATTACACATTTACCACAAGTTGCTTCTAAAGGAAATTATCAATTAAAAGTTTACAAAGAAGTAGTTGAAGAAACGACACAAACAAATGTGATTGAACTATCTCAGCAACAGCGCTTAGAAGAAATTGCTCAAATGATTTCTGGATCAGAATTAACAGAAGCCGCGATCAATCAAGCAAAAGAATTAATGAATTTAAATTAAAATATAATTATCTTCTACAATAAAAGCTCGAGACTATTCTCGAGCTTTTCTATTCTATTGTTGTTATTTATTACTTTGTTAATCTTTCCAAAGAATACTCGATCATTGCATCAACCGTTTTGTAAGAATCTGTACTAAATTCGCCTAAAATTCTGTTCGCTACAATTGCATTCACCGATAAAGCTTCATGTCCCATCATCGCTGCTAACCCATAAATTGCAGAAGTTTCCATTTCAAAATTAGAAATTCTTAATCCATTATGGTTAAAAGAAGTCAAACGTTCGTTGATATCAGCAGGGTTAGGTTGCAATCTCAAAAAGCGACCTTGAGGTCCATAAAATCCACATGCTGTAGATGTTATTCCTTGAATTGTTTTTTCTGATGCTAATTTATTTAGTAAAGTTTCAGATCCTCCAACTAAATAAGGTCGTGCTTTATTTGGTGACCAATCTACATGTTTGATAAAAGCATCTTCAATCTCTTTATTCATCACAGCTTCACTTCCAACATAATAATGCAAAAGACCATCTAAACCTAATCCGTGAGAACCAATTACAAAACTATCTACAGGAATATCTTCTTGCAAAGCTCCTGAAGTACCTAAACGAACAAATGATAATTTTCTGAAATCTTTTTTAATCTCTCCAGTTTCCAAATCAATATTTGCCAACGCATCTAATTCAGAGAAAACAATATCAATATTATCTGTTCCCATTCCTGTCGAAATAACCGTTAAACGTTTCCCGTTCAACATTCCTGTATGTGTAACAATCTCCCTTTTAGAAGTGATATGCTCTATGGTGTCAAAATGTCTTGAAACTTTTTCAACTCGATTTGGATCACCAACTGTTATAATTGTATCAGCTAAA
This sequence comes from uncultured Empedobacter sp., assembly GCF_937930195.1. Lineage (NCBI taxonomy): Bacteria > Pseudomonadati > Bacteroidota > Flavobacteriia > Flavobacteriales > Weeksellaceae > Empedobacter > uncultured Empedobacter sp. Next base: position 36,638 of record NZ_CALGVK010000090.1, on the reverse strand, counting down.
TGTTCTGGTTTTATATTACAATGGTAAATGCTTCCGTCTGCATTTAAAACTAATTCTGATGCTGCTTTACTCATGATTTTAAAATTAAAAATAAGGATACAATATACAATCTTTATCTGTAATAATGGTAAAGAATTTATTAACCACCTACCCTTTTCACTTTAAATCCTTTATCCTTCAAGTAAGACATTATTTTATCTCGATAATCTCCTTGTATAATGATCGAATCGTCTTTGAAACTGCCTCCAACCCCCAAAAAGACCTTTATTTCTTTGGCCAATTGTTTAAAATCTTCGTCCGCACCCGTGTACCCTTCTATTACAGTGGTAGGTTTTCCTTTACGTTTTTCGTATTTACATATCAATGGATCATCTTGCATCCATAATTCATTTTCAACCTCTTGATTTTCTTCTGGCTCTGCGATATGATCAGGAAATAAATTTTTTAATTGGTCGTGTAAATCGTTCATTTATATTCTGTATTATACAAACAAAGATAATATTTTCTCTTAAGAACTCCTTAGAAAACCTTTATTTTGTAAATTTACGACGCAAAGAAAATGATCATGAATAAACTAGAAATTTCGAAAGAAATCAATTATAAAGGAAATACAAAAAAAATTACGGTTGCTATAGAACAGTTACCTCCATTTAATCCAGCAACAATGGATAAAGTAAAGTATGAAGAAACCGAAAAAACATTGTATTTATTGGCTGAAGAAAAGTTTGAAAACCAGAAATTTGAATGGATTTTTTCAATTGAACAAGATTTACAAAAATAGTTTACAACTAAATATTGGCATGTACTTTGTAATACATAATACGTTTTTAAAACATATTTTGTAAAATGAAAAAATCAAAATTCTTTAAAGTCGCTAGTGGTGCTGCAATGGCAGCTCAAAATGACAAATCTTTCATCGAAAAAGTGAAAGCATTTTTTGCAATGCTAAGCGATTTCAGAAAAGGTAACTACAAACCTGACATGAAAAATATTGTTTTAGGTTTATTGGCAACTTTATATATAATTTCTCCAATTGATTTTATTCCAGAAGCACTTTTAGGACCTTTTGGTTTAATAGATGACCTTGGGATTTTACTTTTTGGAATGAAATATTTCAATAAAGAAGTCTTAAAATATTTATCTTGGAAATCAACACAGCAAGTTTATGCAGATGTAGAAGATGCAGAGATTGTAGATTAAAACTATTAAATAAATCAAAATCAATCCGATTCTTAAATTTAAGAATCGGATTTTTTATACTTATTATTCATGCATAATTATTGTTAGATGAATATTTATTTTTCTGCCGATTATTCATTAGATTTGAACAATTAGAATACTAAAAACAAAAAAACCTGAATAATGGTAATTATTAATAATTTCGATGAGTACAAAGCTTTCGAAGGAAAAGAAATCGGAAAATCAGATTGGCACATTATAACACAAGAACAAATCAATCGCTTTGCTGATGCAACTTTAGATCATCAATGGATTCATACAGATCCAGAAAAAGCTGCTAATGAAGGTCCTTTCAAAAAAACAATTGCTCATGGTTATTTAACACTTTCTTTGATTCCTCATTTATGGGATCAAATTGCAGAAGTTCGAAATATCAAAATGTTAATCAATTACGGGATTGAGAATTTAAAATTTGGACAAGCTGTTTTAGTAGATAGCGAAGTAAGATTAACAGCTAAATTAAAAAAGATAACAGACTTAAGAGGAATTGCAAAAGTCGTAATTGAAGCTAACTTCGAAATTAAAGACAATCCAAAACCTGCTTATACAGCAGATGTAGTTTTTCTATATCACTTCAATAACTAATTTTTTTATATCATATACAAAGCTTCTATTTTCTAATAGAAGCTTTTTCTTTTCATAAAATATCGAAGTATCTTGCGCTTGATATAGTAAAGCATGCAAAATATTCAAAAAAATAAAACGTTAATTTCTGTTGTTGGTCCAACTGCAATTGGTAAAACGAATTTGGCTATAGCGATTGCAAAACATTTTCAGTCCGAAATTATTTCGTGTGATAGCCGACAATTTTTCAAAGAAATGAAAATAGGAACAGCTGTTCCCTCAAACGAAGAATTGGCTCAAGTAAAACATCATTTTATTCAACATATTTCTATACACGAAAAATATTCAGTTGGTGATTTTGAACGAGATGGATTATTATTTTTAGATAACTACTTCAAAACAAATGATATTTGTGTGATGGTTGGTGGATCTGGTTTATATGAAAAAGCCATTACAGTTGGTTTTGATACTTTTCCAGAGGTAGATCCTGCTATTCGAGAAAAATTGAATGATGAATTAGAAGAGTTTGGAATCGAAAAGTTACAAAAAGAATTAGAACAGGTAGATCCTAAATACTTTAACGAAGTCGATATTTTCAATAAACAACGCGTTACAAGAGCCTTAGAAATTTATCGATCTTCTGGACAACCTTTCTCACAATTCAGAAATAATAATTTAGGCAAACGTCCATTTAACATAATAAAAATTGGTTTAGAACTTCCTCGCGAAGAAATGTACGATCGCATTAATCGTCGCGTTGATATTATGATGAACGAAGGTTTGTTGAATGAAGCTAAATTGTTGTTACATTTGAAAGAATTAAATGCCTTACAAACTGTTGGTTACCGAGAATTATTTGATTCTTTTGATGAAAAAATAACATTAGATTTTGCAATAGATGAAATCAAAAAGAATACAAGACGATTTGCAAAACGTCAAATAACATGGTTTAAAAAAGATGAAAAAGTTAATTGGTTTGCTCCTTTTGAAGCCGAAAAAATAATCAATTTTATCACATCAAATTTATAATCTATGGAAAATTTTGTTGCAATTGATTTTGAAACTGCGAATAACTATCGCAATTCAGCTTGTGCAGTTGGAATCGTTACTGTAACTGATAATGTGATTACAGACGAGTATTACACGCTAATTCAACCACCTCTTAATCAATATAATTACCACAATATTTTGGTACATAGTATTCGCCCAGAAGATACAATTGATGCACCAACATTTGACGATATCTATTTTGAAATTAAACACCGTTTACAAAATCAAATTGTAGTTGCGCATAATGAAGCTTTTGATCGTTCTGTTCTAAAACATACAATGGAATTCTATGGTTTAAACTATTCACAACTTAATCTTTCTGATCGTTGGGAATGTACTTATAGAATTTTTAAATTGAAAGGAATCAAACCAACTAAACTATCAGATTGTGCTAGAAAATTTAATTTACAACTGAATCATCATGAAGCATTATCCGATGCAAAAGTTTGCGCACAATTATATTTACTAAAGTAATTTTCAATTTAAATACATTTACACTGTTTAATATATTAATATTATAATACGGATATTCAACACTTTATTCAATTACAAATATTTGCAAACATTTACAAGTGTTTGTAATTGAATAAATGAACGATTATTGATGTATTCTATGAAACACAAAAAATAGTATTATGTCTTTAGAAAATTTCAAGAAATTGCATAACCAAAATTACCCACTTGTTATTGCAAATGTGTGGGATATTATAAGTGCAAAAGCTGCCGAAGAAGCCGGTTTTTTAGCTGTAGGCACTTCGAGTCATGCCATTGCCAATATGTTAGGTTATGAAGATGGTCAAAATATTTCGTTTTATGAAATGTTGTATATAATCGAACGGATTTCAAAATCTACATCACTTTTAGTTTCAGCAGATATCGAAAGTGGTTTTACTGAGGATTTAGAAACGTTGAATGATTATATCGAAAAATTAGTTGATGCTGGTGTTGTCGGAATCAATTTAGAGGATGGAAATACAGATGATGATAATCGAAAATTATCCAATCAAATTGTGCTCGAAAAAAAGATTAAATCTATTAAGGAATATTTAAATTCAAAAAATAAAGATATTTTCATTAATGCCAGAATTGATACTTATACAACAAAAGTTGAAAATCCTTTAGAAGAAACTTTAAAAAGAGCCAAATTATACAAAGAAGCTGGTGCGGACGGAATTTTTGTTCCTTTGATTGAAGAAAAATCTGATATCGAAAATGTAATTAATCAAATTGAATTACCGTTAAATATCTTTATTACACCAAAATTAAGTTCATATAAGATAATTAGCGAATTAGGTGTTCATCGCATTTCGAGTGGAAATAAAGTTCATCAAAAAGTGACAGATTTTACGAATGAATTTTTCAAAGAATTATTAGAATCAAAAGATTTTTCTAAATTATTGTAACTCCCCTACTCTTTCCAAAAAACATAAAAGGTTGCATCTGCAACCTTTTATTATAGCATGATTACGCCTTCTATTTTAGCAATCTCTTTGTAATAATTGATCACAGTTTCTGAATCAATAACATAAAGTTTAATCGAAATTGACGTATATTTTCTGTTTTTCGAAGCTTTGTATTCGTATTCTGCATTTGTTCCTGCATAAACATCTTTTATTTTTTTCATTGTTTCTTCGTTTGAAGGGTAAATGAATTTGAATAAATAATCTGCTGGAAATTTCTGAACATCATCTAATCTTTCTCTAAATTTTGCATAAAAATCTTGCTCATTGTGAAAGCTATCTGGAATTTCTTCGAAACTATAATCTCTATTATTGTTCATATGTATATTTTGAAGGTATTAATTCAAAAACAATACCACTTCATTTTAATGAAAAAACCTTGTAATATTCAGCCATATTGGCAGACAAACACACGTATAAAACATTTTAATTTGATACAAATTTCAGCCCAACAATTGAACTAATTAAAGTGAAAATAAAAAATATTCGCCAAAAATTTGCGGGTTCTTTAAATACAAATATTCCAACTAACACAGTTCCAACCGCTCCAATTCCTGTCCAAACTGCATAAGCTGTACCTAAAGGTAAAGTCTGTGTCGCCTTAATCAGCAAAAACATACTAGCAACTAAACAGACTCCAAATATGCCATACCACATATACATTTCAGAACCAGTGGTTTCTTTCGCTTTTCCTAAAGATGAAGTGAAACCAACTTCGAACAATCCACCTAAAATCAATAAAATCCAATTCATTTTGTTTATATTTTTCGCAAAGATGAATCAGAAAATTAAACTATTTTTTTACAAATGTTAAAAAATTATTCAGTTATATTTCGGCACGAATACGGCTTAAAGTCACTTGAGAAATACCTAAATACGATGCAATATATCCCAACTGAACACGGTTAATTAAACTTGGAGTTTCAATTAATAACTTTCTGTAACGGTCTGTAGCTGTTCCAACTTGTCTCGAAATAAATCGTTCTTCTGTTTTGATTAATTCGTTTTCGGCTAATTTTCGTCCCCAATTAGCTATTTCCAAATTGGTTAAATAAAACTCTTGTAAATCTGCAATTTTTATTTCGTACAATTCACAATCTTCTATCGTTTCTATCGTCTCGTAACTCGTTTTATTTTCCACATAACTTCTCATAGACAAAATAGAATCACCTTCTTTTCCAAACCAAAATGTCAATTCTTTCCCATCATCAATCGTATAGGCTCTAACAATTCCTTTTTTAATGAAATAAACTTTCTTTTCTATTTTATCAGCATTTAAAAAAGAATAGTTTTTAGGGAAATTTATTAATTCAATTTTATCAATTAGTTGATGAAGCGAAATTGATGATATTGGTGAAATTTGAGTCAGAATTTGTTCTATTTCCATATAAAAGAATGAAAGGTAAAAATAAACAAAAAACTCAACCTAAATCTTAAGTTGAGTTATTGAAATTAAATTAACACATGAAATCTACTAATATAAATAGATTCGTTTTTATAGTATTTTAAGTGGCTATTTTTATAATCTCCATAGTTTTAATAGAGATTAATATTTTATCAAATTTAATAAATTTTTATAAATAAAAAAATATTACTCCATTTATTTGATAGAGTTATTTCTGTGATTATTCAATAAATATATAGAGAAAATATTGTATATTATCTAATGTCTATCGAGGAATAATTATCATATTCGGAATAAAATGTAAAAACCTTCCAAAATAGGTATTTTTAAAGCACTTTTAACCGACTTTTTTAATGAAATACGCTAAATATCTCAATTAAATTAATTATATATAAATTATAAGAATATATTTTTAAATTGTATCTAATCGTTATCGAGAACAAATTATCATATTCATAATACAGAAAAAGTCAAACTTAAATAGTTTGACTTTTTAAAACATTTCGTTTATAATGATAAATGACCATAAAAATAGATGAAAGTAACCAAACCCAATATCCAAAAAGTGGATAATTGTACTCGTGAACTTCCAACATATTCAATTCTGTGAAATGATTTATTCCATAAAATGACATTAATATCGGTGTTAAAAAACTTGCATATAAACTTGCTTTTTTTCGATAAAAAATCCAAGAAAACAATAAGGTGAAATTACCTAACCAACAATAAAAATCTACATACGGAAATGTCATCCAACCTAAATAAGCATAAACATAACCAAAATAACCTTCTGCATCTTCAAACACAAAATGTACAGGCAAGATTAAACTCCCTAAATAGGAAAAGATACTTGCGTATAAAAATAGATTATTTTTCAAATTTGCTTTCAATTTTATGGATTTGTTTTTCAAGTTTCAAATTTTCTTTTTTCAATTTATTCTTAGGGCTAAACATAGCATAAGCCAATAAGCCTACTCCAATACCTACAATTGCACCAATTTTTTGATCTTTATTAATTGCTTTCGAAATCGCAATTCCTGCTGCAGCTCCAGTTGTGACAATAGAAACTGTGTTTTCAAATTCCTTTGATTTAGTATCTAAAACTTCTAATAAATTATTCATACTTAATTATTTTCAATATACCCTTCAATAAATATTCCTAAATATAAATCATTCCAAATTATTTTAAAAATTGTTCGTCTAAATTCAAGTGTTTATCTTTGTTCTGTAACATTTTTAGAATGGAAATTCAAGATAAAATTTTAGCTTTAAGAGAAGAGCTTACTCAGCATAATTATAATTATTACGTTTTAGATAAACCGACGATTTCTGATTTCGAATTTGATTTGAAATTAAAAGAATTAAAACGTTTAGAAGACGAGAATCCTTTGTTTTTTGATATTAATTCCCCTACTCAACGAGTTGGAGGCATGGTGACAAAAAACTTTCCAACCATTGCACACGAATTTAGAATGTATTCGTTGGATAACTCGTACTCAGTAGAAGATTTACAAGACTGGGAAAAAAGAATTGAAAAGACGCTTGACGAAGCTGTAGAATTCGTTTGTGAATTGAAATACGATGGTGCTTCAATTTCTATTTTATACGAAAATGGTGAGTTAACTCAGGCTGTAACACGTGGAGATGGAACACAAGGTGATGAAATCACGAATAATATTCGTACCATACAATCTGTTCCTTTAAAATTGAAAGGTAATTATCCCGAACGTTTTTTTATGCGTGGAGAGATTACTATACCGCTAAATAAATTTGCAGCTATTAACGAAGAACGCGCTCAAAATGGATTAGAATTGTATGCAAATCCTCGTAATACCGCCTCAGGTTCATTGAAATTACAAGATAATACCGAAGTTGCTAAACGTGGTTTGCAATGCTTTCCGTATTATTTTATTGGAAATAATTTGCCGTATTCTACGCAATGGGAAATGCTACAAGCCGCGGATGAGTTAGGATTTAAAATTCCGCATACATCTAAATTATGTACTTCCTTGGAAGAAGTTTTAGCTTTTGTTGACTATTGGGATATCGAACGTAAAAATTTGCCCTATGAAACGGATGGAATTGTAATTAAAGTCAATTCTTTTTCACAACAAGATGAATTAGGTTATACTGCAAAATCACCACGCTGGGCGATGGCCTATAAATTTAAAGCAGAAGCTGCTGAGACTGAATTATTAAGTATTGATTATCAAGTTGGACGCACAGGAGCAATTACGCCAGTAGCTAATCTTTCACCTGTTTCGTTGGCTGGTACAATTGTAAAACGTGCATCTGTTCATAATGAAGACATCATCAAAAAATTGGATATCCGCATTGGTGATATAGTTTATGTTGAAAAAGGTGGAGAAATTATTCCAAAAATAGTAGGTGTCAATACAGACGTACGTCAACCTGGAACGGAAGAAATAGAGTTTATTAAAGAATGTCCTTCTTGTGGAACAGAACTAATTCGAAACGAAGGAGAAGCACAACATTATTGTCCAAACGAAAATGGTTGTGAACCACAGATTATTGGAAAATTAGAGCATTTTGTTTCGAGAAAAGCAATGGATATTGAAAGCATTGGTGCTGAAACTGCAGTTTTATTACACAACGCAAATTTACTCAACAATATTGCTGATTTTTATACCTTACAAAAAGAAGCTATTTTACCTTTGGATAGAATGGCCGAAAAATCGGCTCAGAATATTATTACATCTGTTGAAAAATCGAAAGAACAACCTTTCGAAAAAGTATTATATGCCATCGGAATTCGTCATGTTGGTGAAACGGTTGCGAAGAAATTAGTCAAACACTTTCAGAATATTGACCGACTAATGCAAGCTACTATGGAAGAATTGGTTGCTGTACCAGATGTAGGAGAAAAAATTGCTTTTTCAATCAAAGAATATTTTAAAGAAGAACAACATCAAAATCTAATTCAACGTTTACGTGATTATGGATTAAATTTTGAAATTGGTGAAGAAGCAAAACCATTATCCGATTCATTAGAAGGGAAAACATTTTTGTTTACGGGAAGTTTAACCAAATTTACACGAAACGAAGCACAGAAAATGGTAGAAGACCATGGAGGAAAAAATATTTCGGCTGTTTCTAAAAATTTAAATTTCTTAGTTGCTGGAGATAAAGCGGGTAGTAAATTAAAAAAAGCTGAAGAAATTGGAACTGTAGTAGTCTTGACAGAAGATGAATTTTTAACCATGATAAAAAGCTAATGGAATCTGGATTAATTGCTGTTATTATTTTTGGCATTGTATTATTAATTTTGGTTCCATTTATTTACTATGGACTAAGAATGGCTGGCTACAATAAAGCAGCAATGATTGTTTCGTTGGCTCTATTTTTTACAGTTGTCATTCCAATGGTAAAATATGGTTACAGAAGTCAAATGTATTCAAATGATGATTTAATAAATGATCTACATCAGGCTGGAATTGGATTCAAAGGAGAACCAAAGATTGTTTCAACAGATATTTCTGGAATCAAAAAGATGAAACAACAAACTATTCTAATTATGGACTCAACGGATATAAATATCATTATCAATCGAATAGAAACTGATCCACGTTTTGAGATTTCTCCAAAAATATTAAGCCTTAAAGAAGAGTTAGGTGCCAATGCAAGAAATAAAACAAATAGAAATTATCGTTTCAAGGATAATTATATTTTAGAAACGTACGGAATGATTGATAATTATACGATTCGTTATTCCGAACTAAAATTTAGGAAAGGAAATGATACCGTTTTCTTCAAAAAAGAAGAAGTTTATTAAACTAAAAAAAATCCGTCATGTTGACGGATTTTTTTAGTTTTTGTAAGTTATAATATTTAATAATGAAAACGATTCGCTCTTTTAAACGTTCCTAAATCATTGAAACGAACACCATTTTCTTTCATTATTTTATGTGCTCTTTTTCGAGTAATATGTCGAACATAAAAAGTTTCATTCACAACAAAATGATGAATAGCATGTGTCCAGCCAAAGAAAAAACAAAACACTTGGAAAGGATATGTCCACCAAACATTTAAAATTTGTGTTTGTTCAATTACATTCCCTTTTTCTACATCACCAAAATAATGAAGGTTTGAAGTTATAAAATGCAAACAAAATTGGCGTAATAAATTAGGTAATAAAACAATATAAATAAATGGATTTAACCAATTCAACGTTGATTTTATCACTTCAGGAAATACAAAATTTGTATTAAACTTAGTAGCAAGAAAATCTAAAACTAAATCAATCGAAAAGAAATATAAAATAACATGAGATAGTATAGTCAGCGGAATTAATCCAAAAATTCCATATAATTTTAATTTATTAGCCGTTTCAAATTTTAGGTTTCCTTTGTCAACTTCAGATTTTATATCAGAAAATAAAACTTTAACACGAAAAAGATTTCCTAAAACTAAATCAGGTGTAAACAATAAACGTTTTAAAGACCATTTTTCACCATTCGTCACCCCTCTTTCTTCCACATCGTGTAATGTTCCTGAAAATCTATGGTGATGAAAATGTAAGGTTCTACGAAACCATGGATTAAGTGTTAAAGGTCTCAAAATCCAAATCCATGCTAACATAAAATTATGTACAAATTTATTGTTTTTGAAATACATAAAATGAATCAAATCATGCTCTAATTCGTGTAAAACACCAAATACGAATGCATTCACAAGAATTAAAACCCATGCTGGAATAACATTAATATACCATAAATATCCCATAAAAAGACTAACAACAACAGCGAATGTAAATATTAGTAATCCGATGGTATTCTGTTTTTTAAGTATTGGATAATCCTCTTTTAGTTCTCGATAAGATGCAGTAATTTCTCGTCTAATCTTACTGGTATGTTCTTGATGACTCATCATTTAATTTTAAACAATATCTACAAATATACTCAATACCTAACGCATAAATTGGATAGTTATGGCGAAATATATCATATTGTTTATTTTAATTTATTAAGTTAATGTAAGAATTAATAGAAATATAATTCAAATACACGATATTAAACAGATATTTTACTTACAATCATAATAGATTTGTAGAACTATTTCAAATCAAAAAAATGATATAATTATCTTTAAATTTGCTTCAAATTAATCGCCATGAATCGAGAAGAAATAGGAAATCAACTTTTAAATGAAATTTTAAATATTCAGCTTGCCAATAAACCAATCAATTCTAAATATTTAGATTTAAAGCGTTTGGTTGAAAATCTTGCCTTTGAATTAACTAAAAATGAAGCTTTACAGTTTTCTAACTTTTTCTCAAAACTTTCGTTTATCTGTAATCAATTCCAAGTTTCTACTAAAATTCATTCGTTCCGAAAAACAGCTCAACGAATTTTGAGCGAGAAATACGAACCGACTGAACACGAATATTTCACACATTATAAATATGTTGCAGAATTCATTTCTGCGATATATGAAGTAATGATTCCTTCGGAAATTATCTATTATTTTCCTGAAAAAGAATTTTATACCAATAAGATTCTGACACGAAATAGAATTAAAAAACTACGTGTTCAAATCATAGAAATAAAACGCGATTGTTTGATTTGTGATCATGAAGATAATGAAACTGAAGAAAATATTACGGTTCAAATTGATGAAGATGGCGTAAATGAACACTTTACTTCTGTTGAAAATTTTTGGGTTGGTGCACAATTAAATTTAGTGAATTCGACAATTGATGAAGAAGGAATTTATCACCCACGCTTTATCATTCTCGAACCAGATTATTTGGTTGATATTTCCGCAATTGCCGAGTGTTTTCAAGATTACGGAACATCAGAGTTGCATTATATTCAGAAGAAATACGAAGAAGCACCTAATAGCAAACATATACGATTAGGAAATTTTGCCAATGCAGTAGTCGATCATTTTTCGACTGAGAATATGGAAAAAACTGATTTCAATGAGATTTTTAAAAATGATTTTAAGAATTATCCGTTGGAATATACCGCTTGTAGTGATTTAACAAATCCTGATCATCTCAAAGAATATTACGACGAAGCGAAAGGTCATTTTAATCGTATTCAAAAAGTATTGGCAGAAGATTTTCCTACTTATGATATTTCATTAGATCGCGCCTTAATAGAACCTTCTTTTTTGTGCGAACAATATGGTATTCAAGGGCGTTTGGATTTGTTGGATATTAATCCTGAAGGAAAAAACAAGATTATAGAACTAAAATCTGGTGGTGCGCCTTTTCCGGATGATGGAAAAAGTGTCAAACCAAATCATGCAACGCAGTTGTTTTTGTATTATCAGATCATTGGTGTTTTGTATGATTTAGAGTTTAAAGATGTCACGAAAAATACTGAAGGTTATATATTCTATTCAAAAGTTTATCAAGGAAATTTACGCTTTGATGTGCCAACTTTAGCACGGGTTCAACGAATTTTTGATTTACGAAATAAAATCATCATCAATGAAAATCGATTAGCAAATCATACGTTAGCAGAAATAGAATCAATTGTCTATTCAATTAAACCTGCTAATTTCATCAAACGAAAAATTCATCCTCGTTTCAAAGAAATTTTAGAAGAACAATTGGATAAATTTCTCTATCCCATAAAAAATAGTTCGTCGTTAGAAAAAGCGTATTTTTATTCGTTTACCAACTTTATTGCAAAAGAGCAATACATGGCAAAACTTGGCTTAGGACAATCAACTTCTAACAACGGTTTGGCGAGTTTGTGGTTAAATTCTTTCGAAGAAAAAAACAATAATTTTGAAATTATTTATGATTTAGAAATCGTTGAGAATTATATTTCTGATCCAAAACGAGAAATTAAATTAAAACGAACAAATCCAGCAAACGATTTTATTTCGATTCGCGAAGGTGATATTTGTATTCTTTATCCAAGAAATGAATCGAAAGATTCTGTTTTAACAAATCAGGTTTTTAAATGTACAATCAAAAGTATTTCGCGCGAGTTTATTGTGTTACGTTTCCGCTATCAGCAACCCAATACACACTTTTTTGATTCGTTTGATTCTTCAGGAAAATGGGCTTTAGAGAGAGATTTTATGGACTCTTCTTTTGTTTCGATGTATCGAAATTTATATGGATTAATTCATTCTTCTAAAGTTAAAAAAGATTTAATTTTAACACAATCTGTTCCAAGAAATAATATGGATTATGATTATTTTAATGCAAATCTTTCGGATGAACAAAATCGAATTCTGAAAAAAGCACTTTCAGCAAAGGATTATTTCTTGTTGAATGGACCTCCAGGAACAGGAAAAACATCGATTATCATCAAAGAATTGGTAAAAGAAATCTATGACAACCAAAATTGTAATATTTTGCTTTTGGCATACACCAATCGTGCAGTTGATGAATTATGCGAATCGATCAATTCGGCTATTTCTGATCAAATTGAACAAAAGTTTATTCGAATAGGGAATGAACTATCTACTTCGCCAGAATTTCATCCAAATTTATTGAATAAAATTATCGAGCAAAAAGATACTGAATTAGAACAAAAAGGAGAAAAATTTTCGAGAAAAACAATTCAAGATATCGTTCAAAAACAACGTATTTTCGTTTCGACTGTTGCTTCAATTTCAAGTAAAACCGAACTACTGAAGTTAAAGAAATTTGACACGATTATCATTGATGAAGCTTCACAGATTTTAGAACCTCAAATTGTTGGAATTCTCCCAAAAACAGAGCGTTTTATTATGATTGGCGATCACAAACAATTACCAGCAATCGTTTTACAAAATCCTGAATTAGCAATGACGAATAACGAGTTGTTGGAAAATATTGGCTTAATCAATCGTAAAAACTCCATTTTTGAACGATTATATGAGTTTTGTGAACGAAACAATTACGAAAATGCGTTTGATCAACTAACCTTTCAAGGTCGAATGCACGCAGAAATTGCTGATTTTCCGAACAATTATTTTTATGAAGGAAAACTAAATGTTGCTTTTGATATTCCAAATTTGAATGATGAGATTAAGCAAAGTTTAAATCGTCAACGTGCAGATTTACAATTCGAACACCATGATGAATCAAATAACTTACATCAATTTATAATCAATAACCGTTTTGCGTTTATCAATGTTGACGAAAATCCATATTTACCATCAACAAATGTGCAAGAAGCTGATTTGATTGTCAAATTTGTGCAAGAAATTATTCATTTATACGAAATCAATCAAAAAGAATTTGATCCAAAGAAAACAATCGGAATTATTGCGCCTTTCCGTAATCAAATTGCGCTAATAAAACAAAAATTAGAATTGGCAAATATTCCAGATTACGAGCAAATTACGGTGGATACTGTTGAACGTTATCAAGGAAGTCAGCGCGATATTATTTTGTATAGTTTTGCTGTAACGTATCATTCGCAATTGAATGCATTGGTGAATATGAATGATCAAGGAAATGTAGATCGAAAACTAAATGTTGCCTTAACTCGTGCAAAAGAGCAATTATTTTTGATTGGAAATCAAACCATTTTGAAAGAAAATCAACTCATTAAAACGTTAATTGATTATTTAGAAAATAAATCTACTCATAAACTGACAATCTAATTAAAATCACTTCTTAATTCATTTAAGATTCAGTAAATTTGTGCAACTATTTTTGTAAAATTATGTTGTATCAAAGAAGTAGCGCATTATTCAAAGACGCGCAAGAATATATTCCGGGAGGTGTAAATTCTCCTGTTCGTGCATTTAAATCTGTTGGAGGAACGCCAATTTTCATCAAAAAAGCTGAAGGAGCTTATATTTATGATGAAGACGGACGTGCTTACGTAGATTATATCAACTCTTGGGGACCGATGATTATTGGACATACAGATCCACGAGTTTTGAATGCGACAGTTGAGCAAATGAAAAATGGTTTTTCTTTTGGTACACCAACTGAATTGGAAACTGAAATTGCAAAATTAATCACTTCTGTTGTGCCAAACATCGACATGATTCGTATGGTGAATTCTGGTACAGAAGCTTGTATGTCTGCAATTCGTTTAGCAAGAGGTTATACAAATCGTGATAAAATTGTAAAATTTGAAGGTTGTTACCATGGACATTCAGATTCATTTTTGATTAAAGCTGGTTCTGGTGCTGCAACTTTCGGAAATCCAAATTCTCCGGGTGTAACGCAAGGAACTGCAAAAGATACATTGTTGGCAGAATACAATAATTTGGAAGATGTAAAAGCTTTATTCGAACAAAATAAAGGCGAAATTGCGGCTATTATTGTAGAACCAATTGCAGGAAACATGGGATGTATTGTTCCAGAAAAAGGTTTCTTAGAAGGATTGAGACAAATTTGTGATGAGAATGGCGCATTATTAATATTTGATGAAGTAATGACAGGTTTCCGTCAAGCGATGGGAGGTTCTCAAGAACGTTTAAACATCAATGCAGATATTGTAACATTTGGTAAAGTAATTGGCGGTGGTTTCCCTGTTGGTGCTTTTGCTGCTCGTCGCGAAATCATGAATCATCTTGCTCCTCTTGGCTCTGTTTATCAAGCGGGAACATTATCAGGAAATCCAATTGCGATGCGTGCGGGTATCACAACATTGAATATTATCAATAATGATAGAGCATTATTCAATAGAATTGATAACGCTACAGAAACTTTAGATGTTGAAATTTCTAAAATCTTTGCAGAAAAAGGAATTCCAAATCATATCAATCGTTTAGGGTCGATGATGTCTGTTTTCTTTACAGAGCAAACGGAAATTAAAAACTTTACAGATGTGACCAAATGTAACCACGAAAGATTCAACAAATTTTTCCATCATTTATTAACGAACGAAGTTTACATTGCTCCTTCTGGATACGAAACTTGGTTTATTTCTGATGCAATTAAAGATGCTGAAATTAATAAAACATTAGACGCTGTAAGAAGCTTCGAAGGATAAGAATAAAAAAAAATGCAGTGGTTTTCTACTGCATTTTTTATTTATTGATAATCACCAATATGCTCCATTTCACTGACAAAGCTAATTACTTTTGTTGCAAACTTTTGCAAGCTTTTTTGTTGAATTTCTGCTAAAAAATTATTTTTAAACTGGTCTAAAGTCAATTCATCATTCACAAACAATTGCAACGAATAAGACGTCGCTCCTGGCTCTACATGCGAAGTTATTTTTCCTAAACGAGCTCCAATAAAACAATTCGATTTCAAATAGTCATTGATGTGTTCTTTCTGTACCCACTCAAACCATTCATCATGCACTTCTTGTTCTACAATAAACGTTGTATTATATAATATCATTTTCTAAATTTTTGCAAAGATACAAAGGTTTTAGAATTATATTTTTTATCAAAAAGAAGTTTACTCTAAATTTTATTGTTAAATTTACCTATTATTCATAACAAAAAAAAATGAACAATACTCAACAATTTATACAAGAAAATAAACAACGTTTTCTTGATGAATTAATAGAATTACTTAAAATTCCTTCAGTTAGTGCTGATCCAGCCTACACACAAGATGTAAATGATGCAGCTGAAATGGTTGCAAAATATTTGAAACAAGCAGGTGCTGACAATGTAGAAGTTTGCGAAACAGAAGGTTTCCCAGTTATTTATGGTGAAAAAATTATTGATCCATCAAAACCAACTGTTTTAGTTTACGGACATTATGATGTTCAACCAGCTGATCCTTTAGAATTATGGGAATCTGGACCATACGAGCCAGTAATCAAAAAGACAGAAATTCATCCAGATGGTGCAATTTTCGCCCGTGGTTCTGCAGATGATAAAGGTCAAATGTTTATGCATGTTAAAGCTTTCGAAGCTTTAAACAAATCAAACGAATTACCTTGTAACGTTAAATTTATGATCGAAGGTGAAGAAGAAGTTGGTTCTCCTTCATTGGTAAATTTCGTAAAAGACAATAAAGAGAAATTAAAAAATGATGTGATTTTAATTTCTGATACTTCTATGATTTCGAACGATCAACCTTCTATTTCTGTAGGTTTACGTGGATTGTCATATGTAGAAGTTGAAGTAAAAGGATCTAATCGCGATATGCACTCGGGTGTGTATGGTGGAGCAGTTCCAAATCCAATTAACGTTTTAGCAACAATGATTGGAAAATTAATCAATGAAAAAGGACATATCACTATTCCTGGTTTTTACGAACCAATTCTTGAGTTGACAGAAGATGAAAGAGCTGATTTAGCTAAAATTCCTTTTAACGTCGAAGATTACAAAAAATCAATTGGTATTGCTGATATTCAAGGTGAAGAAGGATTCTCTACAATCGAAAGAGCTTCTATTCGTCCAACTTTAGATGTGAATGGAATTTGGGGTGGATATATTGGCGAAGGTGCAAAAACTGTAATTCCTTCTCATGCGTATGCTAAAATATCTATGCGTTTGGTTCCAGGACAAGATCCAGAAGTTGTAACAAAACAATTTGCTGATTATTTCCCAACTTTAGCACCTTCTTCTGTAGAAGTTAAAGTAAAACCACATCACGGAGGTAAACCTTATATTTTACCAACAAATCATCCAGGTTTTATCGCTGCTAAAAAAGCATTAGCTGAAACATTTGAAAAAGAAGCGTTAGCTGAAAGAGCTGGAGGTTCTATTCCAATTGTCGCATTATTCGAGGAAGAATTAGGTACAAAATCTGTGTTAATGGGGTTCGGATTAAACTCTGACGTTATCCACTCACCTAACGAACATTATGGTTTATTCAATTTCTACAAAGGAATCGAAACCATTCCATATTTCTACAAATATTTTAACGAACAATAATTTCGACTAAATAACTTCTGAAAAGCGAATCAATTTGATTCGCTTTTCTTTTTGGTTTATAGTAGAATGATTAATTTTGAACTTTATTTTAATCAATGGGTAAAAAATTCTTAATTGCTGGTGCTGGTATAGCTGGATTAACTTTAGCAAAAGTTCTTCAAGACTTAAATTATGATTACGAAATTTATGAAGCATCATCAGAAGTTCGTGGAATTGGTGCTGGTTTTGGATTAGCTTCTAATGCAATGAAAGCTTTCGAAATTCTTGGATTAGCTGAAGAAGTTGCTCCTTTGGGGCATATGTTAGAAGACTTTGAAATTCAGGATTGGAAAGAAAAAACCATTTTGAAAGCAGATACAGAACGATTAAGAAAAAACTATAACAACGAAAATTTTGCTATTCATCGTGCCGATTTACATCATTTTTTAGTTTCAAAAATTGATTTCAATAAAATTAAAACTTCTAAAAAAGTCAAATTCTTTGAGCAAAGTTTTGAAAAAGTTGTCCTTCATTTTGAAGATGGAACTTCTACAGAAGGCGATTATTTAATTGGAGCTGATGGAATAAATTCTACAATTCGTCAACAATTATTAAAACAATCTACGCCTCGTTATGCAGGATATATTTGTTGGCGCGCAATTGTCGAAGACAACACGTATAACTCTAAAAAAAGCATCGAAACATGGGGACCAAATGGTCGTTTTGGTTTGACTCCTTTAATCAACAATCAAATTTATTGGTATGCTTGCGTTAATACAAAATTAAATTCTGAGGTTTACAACTATACTTTAAGAGATATCAAAAATCTGTTTAAGGATTATTCAGGACAAATCAGGAGTACATTGCAAAAAACAAAGACACAAAATGTAATTACAACACCTATAATGGATATTAAACCAATTAACAATTATGCGTTTAATCGTGTTTTATTGATTGGTGATGCCGCGCATGCAACTACACCAAATATGGGGCAAGGAGCCTGTATGGCTGTAGAAGACGTTTGTGTTTTGTTTGATGAATTGATCAAAAAAGAAACAGATGTATTATTAGCTTTTGAAGATTATAATTTACGTCGATTAAAACGTACACATTATATCATTGACACTTCTCGTTTGGCTGGAAAAATTGCTCAAGTTGATAATAAATTTTTGATGAATCTTCGAAATTTTGCTTTTCGAAATTTACCACAATCTATTACTCAAAGTCCTTTGGAAGACTTATTAGAAGAAGACTTTATGAAGGTTTAATTAAAAAAATGTCATTCCGACTCGTATATTAAAATTTTTCAGAATGACATTTCTAATTTACTTCAACAGCACATTTTCTTTCAATTCTTTTTTAGATAATTGAAAGTGCTTATTAAATTCAGTTTCAAATGATTCTAAATCCATTGTGATTTCCCAATCACCAAATTCATTTTCGAATAAATCGCCTAAATGTTCTTTTAAATCATCTAACTTTTGTTGAATCAATTCATTATTCAGAATATCCACTTCAACATCATTACTTATCTCTACCTGTTCGTTGATTTTTTTAAGAATTAATGTATTTATAAATTCTTCGTGTGTATTCATAAAATCCTCAATCGTTCCTGTAAATTGTGTCATTTTATTTATTTTTTTCCATTACTTTTCGTGAATAAATATAGAACTATTTTAGAAACAAACAATTAAAAATAAGAATTCATAAAATGAGTTTTAACATAAGAATTAACGTCTTCTATTTATTGAAATCGATCAAATTGAAATAAATTTGAAATAGTATTAAATCAAAAAAAATGAAGAATTTTAAAATATCAAACGGAATTGATATACCTGCAATTGGTTTCGGAACATGGTTATTGGAAGGTGAAAAAGTAACAGAACCTCTAAAAATAGCATTAGAAAAGGGTTATACGCATATAGACACAGCTGCAATCTACAAAAATGAAAAAGAAATAGGAGTTGTTTTACAATCTCAAAACATCGATCGTAAAGAACTATTTATTACATCTAAATGTTGGAATTCTGAGCGTGGATACGAAAAAGCATTGGCAGCATTTGAGCAAACTTTGACCGATTTACAAACAGATTATTTGGATTTGTATTTGATTCATTGGCCTGCAAATGAAACGCAATTTCCTGATAATTGGGCAGCGTTAAACGCTTCTACTTGGCGTGCTTTTGAAGAAATTTATACTTCTGGAAAAGCAAAAGCGATTGGTGTAAGTAATTTTAATATCAACCATTTAGAAGCTTTGTTTGAAACTACTAAAATCAAACCAATGGTCAATCAAATTGAAATTCATCCAGGGCATTCTCAGCCAGAATTAGTCGATTTTTGTAAACAAAACGATTTATTGGTACAAGCATGGAGCCCGCTTGGATCTGGCCGTATTTTAGAAAATGAATTGATCGTTTCATTAGCCAATAAATACAATGTTTCGGTTGGACAAATTTGTATTAATTATTGTTTAGCAAAAGAAATTTTACCACTTCCTCGTTCCTCTTCAGAAAAAAATATTGAAGCAAATTTGACTTCCGATAATTTTAAATTGAGTACAGAAGATATTAAAGCAATTGATGAAATGCCTGCTGATGGTTTTTCTGGATTGAACCCTTCTTTGATTGAGTTTTAATCTATTTAATTCAACCATTTTAACAATGATTTTGTGTTTTATTTAGAAAAAGTCAATTCATAAAAAAAACAGATTAGAAAATATCTAATCTGTTTTTTTTGTAAATTATTAATCTCAAAAAATTATTCATTCAATAATCTTGCAGCTTCTTTTGCAAAATAAGTTGAAATTAGGTCTGCTCCTGCTCTTTTAAAACAAGTTAAGGTTTCTAACATAATTTTATCATGATCGATCCAACCTTTTTCTGCTGCTGCTTTTATCATTGCATATTCACCAGAAACTTGAAAAACAGATACCGGAACTTGTAAATTATCTTTCACCATTTTTACGATATCCAAATAAGCCATACCTGGTTTTACCATCAAAATATCAGCTCCTTCCTCTACATCTGCAATTGCTTCGCGCAATGCTTCTTGAGAATTATGAAAATCCATTTGGTAGGTTTTTTTATCTTGAGGAATGCTTTGATCTTCTACAGGTGCAGAATCTAATGCTGTACGGAAAGGCCCATAAAAAGATGAAGCATATTTAGCAGCATACGTCATAATTCCAACATTATGAAAACCGTTTTCTTCTAAAGCCATACGCATAGCTCCTATTCGACCATCCATCATATCAGAAGGCGCAACAAAATCAGCACCAGCTTCGGCATGAGATAAAGTCATTTTAACCAATGCTTCCACTGTTTCGTCATTTAAAACTTCACCATTTTTAATAATTCCATCATGTCCATAAATAGAAAATGGATCTAATGCAACGTCAGGCATTACAATCATTTCAGGAACTGCATCTTTAATCGCTTTAATTGTATTTTGCATTAAGCCATTAGGATTCCAAGCTTCTTTTCCAGTGTTATCTTTTAAGTTGTCACTAACTTTACAATATATATTAACAGATTTAATACCTAAATCCCAAATTTCTTTTACTTCCTTTACTGTATTATCAATTGAATGACGATAGATACCAGGCATAGCTTCAATTTCTTCTTTTACACCCTCACCTTCAGCCACAAAAATTGGTAAAATAAAATCGTTTGGAGATAAATGATTTTCACGAATCATACTACGAATAGATTCGTTTTTACGAAGTCTTCTATGTCTGTTATATATAAACATTTTGATAAAATTTTAGCACAAATTTAAAGGTTTATATTCGATTTAGTCCAATGAATAATATCAATTATATTTATAAATGTATAAAAAAACAGAGTTTCTTTTATCATCAATTTGACTTTTAAACTTGCGCAAACGTAGTTAAACAAATATCTTTGCACCATGCGAATAGATATTATCACTGTTTTACCCGAATTATTAGTTAGTCCATTTTCTGCTTCGATTATGAAACGTGCACAAGACAAAGGTTTGGCCGAAATTCATGTTCATGATTTGAGAGAATTTGGAAAAGGTCGTTATCGTCATGTGGACGATTATCCGTATGGAGGAACTTCTGGAATGGTAATTATGTGCGAACCTTTGGATAAAATGATTTCGAAACTAAAAGAGGAACGCGAATATGATGAAATTATCTATTTAACGCCAGATGGCGAAACATTGAATCAAAATATAGCGAATGATTTATCTTTAAAAGGTAATTTGATGATGATTTGTGGGCATTACAAAGGAATCGATCAACGCATTCGTGATATGTATGTGACGCGAGAAATTTCGATTGGTGATTACGTACTTTCTGGAGGAGAATTTGGTGCGATTATTTTAGCCGATTCTATTATTCGTTTATTACCAGGTGTAATTGGTGACGAAACTTCTGCACTTTCAGATTCTTTTCAAGATGATTTATTAGCGCCGCCAATTTATACGCGCCCTGCAGATTATAAAGGTCATAAAGTTCCAGAAATATTATTGTCTGGTAATTTCCCAAAAATAGAAGAATGGCTACACGATAAAGCAGTTGAACGTACGAAAGCTCGTCGTCCAGATTTGTTAGAAAAACGAAATAAATAATACTAAAAAAACTTCAGAAAATTCTGAAGTTTTTTTAGTATATTAATTAATCTAAATCGTTTAAAACAGATTTCAAAATCTCACATCCTTTGATAATATCTTCATCTGAAATATTAATTGGAGGCGTAATTCTTAAATTTTCTATACTATACATCAAAAAGAAAAGAATCAAACCACGATTCATACATTCTTGTTGAACTCTTAAAGTATATTCTGGTGAAAATAATTCTGGTGCTAACATCAAGCCTTTACCATGAATTTTCTTAATTTTAGGATGTTTCAAGTTATCTCTAAACAATTGTTCTTTGCGTTCGATATCATCCATTAAATTTTCTTCTTCCAATACATTTAATAGTTCTAAAGCTGCTGCAGCAATTACTGGATTTCCACCAAAAGTCGTGATATGTCCTAACTGAGGATTTTGTTTTAGAGAACTCATAATTTCATTCGATGTCATAAACGCACCAACAGGTAGTCCGCTTGCCATTCCTTTTCCCATTGCTACAATATCTGGAACGACACCAAAGTGCTCGAAACCAAACAATTTTCCAGTACGACCAAAACCTGGCTGAATTTCGTCCATTATCAACAAAGCACCGACCTCATCACAACGTTTTTTTAATTTAATAAAAAAGTCGTTTTCAGGCAAACGAAAACCAGAAGCACCTCGAATACTTTCAACTATTACACCTGCTGTTTCAGTTGTTATCTTTTGTAAATCTTCTTCATTATTAAAATTTATGAAATAAACTTCAGGTAATAATGGTCGAAACGCTGCTTTTTTACGTTCGTCACCAGACACACTTAACGATCCATGAGTATTCCCATGGTAAGCATTTCGAAAAGACACCAATTGACGTCGTCCTGTATAGCGTTTTGCTAATTTTAACGAAGCTTCGATTGCTTCTGTACCCGAATTAACCAAATATACTTGATCTAAACCTTTTGGTGTTAAATCGACCAAACGTTTACATAATTCTACTGGTTTTTCTTGTGCATATTCTCCATAAACAGCAACATGCATATATTTATTCACTTGATTGATGATCGCCTGATTGATTCGCGGATGGCTATGACCAAGCGTGTTGACAGAAACGCCAGCTACAAAATCAAGATAGGCTCTTCCATCTTTTCCATAGATATAAGAGCCTTTTGCGTAATCAACTTCAAAACCAGAAGCGAAATTTGTTGTTTGCGCTTGGTATTGAAAAAATTCTTCTTTTAATGTTCCCATTTTATTTTAATAATAAAAGTGCAGCTGCTCCTCCTATTGCGTACGATGCAACAGTTAAAGCGTCTGACTTACCTTTTGAAAATTTTCTTATTTTGAATGTAGAAATATCGTTTTTATGAAATTTTAATTCTTTTTCTGTTCCTTTTACAACAGCATATAAAGTATCAGCTTTCCATTGTTTAGCCTCAATCGTATACTCTTTTCCTTGTGTATCAACTTTATAAAAATTATCAGGTTTAATCACATCTGTAATCTTTATTGTAGAAGGATCTATCGCTATTTTATCTTCAGTTGATGTTTTTTGATTTGATTTGAATTCATCCATTTCTGTTTTACTAATTCTTGCTGTTGAACTGTTTACATCTTGATTTGGATCTTGTCTTGCTCTTTTCGATTGAGAGAGTTCTGCTCTAACACGACTTCTTTCTTTTAGATTTGTTGGCTGATTAGCATTTTTTGCCATCTCAGCAGCATATTCTTCAGGATCAAAAGCAGTGTAAGTATAACAACTTGTTAGTAAAACGAGAGATAATATAATAGATGTAGTTTTCATTTATAATTTTAGAGATTAAACGAATAATTTAAGAAAAGATTATTTCGATTTGATAAAAATGTCTTGCCATTTGTTTAAACGCTCAGAAATTCGCCATTTAAAATCGGGTAAATAACGCATTTCTTCAGGAAATTTAGACAAAGGATACATTTTTCCATCTGATTTAATTCGGCAAGCTACCAACTCTACTTCATTTCCAACAACATCAGCTTCAATAATTCCACAATACGAAATATTAACACCATATCGTTCTCTTTCTTTTGTTTTCGGATCAGTATCGTCCATATAAGTTAGAGCTACTGCATTTTCTTCGACGTCGATAAAATCTATTTTATCATCTTGAAAAAGAACGGTTAAATATTTCCCTTTAATTTGATGAAATTCATTTTCTGAAATCGTATCAACTTTTGCAATTACAAATGCATTGTTGAACACTTTCATCGAATCGATTTTCTCTGTTTTAGCATTGGTATATGCTTCGATAAAATCACCAGTTACTTGATTGTCATCCGACCAAAGAATAGGATCTTTATAGAATTGCATTAAACCTTTTGTTTGATTATACACCAATGAGTCAGCTTTTCCGTTCGCATTCGATTTATAAAAACGTGCTTTATGAAAAGCTTTAACTAATGATGTCGAATCAACATCGTGACGTTTTACAGCTAACAAAGTGTCGGCACTAATGTAAAGTGAGTCTTTATCAAACGCTTTTACAGCATAAGCATTTTTTGTTACAAACGCAGAATCTAAATATTTGAATGCTTCTCCATAATCTCCTTTCAAGAATCTTTTTTCTAATGGATCATCTAAAAATACATCACCTTCTCCTTTTCCAAAACCAGTTTTATCGTTAAAATATAGATTTTTTGCAGTTAAGGTTTTATTTTGATAATATACTTTCGAGTTTTCTCTTAGCCAAGCTTCTCCTGTCTGTTTATTAAAATCTCCGTCCGAAGTAATAATGTATTGTGATGGATCGTTTCGACGAGTAATTTTAGAATAATCACGGAAAGTTGTAATTCCAGTTATATCATTCGTCGTCATTTTTCTCGAATAAATGGTATAATCTTTATTCGTAATAAAAACTTCTGAACCAAATGTAGCTGATTTTTCTTTTACATTATACACAACATTCTTTCCTTCTACTAATGTACCGTCAGAACCAATTGTTTTATAATTATCATTCACAATGATATTACCTGTCAATCGTTCGTAAATCATTATTTCGGAACTAATTTGTTGTGTAGGTGTTTTTACTTCTACTTTTCCAATCCCAGTTGCGATTTCCGTTGTTCGATTATAGTCCATATAATCTGCTGTAATACGAGAAGTTGGATCTGTTAATACAACGTCTGTAAAAGCTTTTGCAACAGTTGTATTCCCATCATATTCCATTTTATGTGCCGTAATTGTTTTGTCTTTACTCACTAAACGTGCATTCGACCATACGACAGCTAAATTTTTATCACGGTATAAAACCGCACTATCAGCAGAAATCACATCACCTTTATATTCGATGACAACATTACCTGATAGAAATTCGTTACCCTCAAATAATTTCGGATTACGTTCTGTTAAATCAGCGTGTTTTAAAACAACTTTTTCTTTTTTCGGTTTTTGTTGTGCAAAAACACTTAACGCCATAAAACATGATAGTAAAAAAGCTACTTTTATTCCTGTTTTATTTATATTGATATAGTTAATTAACAATTACTTCTGTTTTAATTTAATCTTTCGTTCACTTCAAAAAAGTGTTAGCCAAAATTAGTATTATTTTTTTAGTCCAAAAAATTATTTATATAGTTATAAAGCGTCTGATTACTTAAACTTTTCACAAAATTAAAAAAGACCTTTTATCAAATAAAAGGTCTTGGTATATGTCTTTAAAATCAAGTTTATTTTTTATTTCTTGTCCCGTAGAAGTACAATGAATGATTATCAATTTTGATATCAAAAACCTCTTCAATTGTTTGTTTAATTGATTGAATTCTTGGGTCACAAAATTCTAAAACTTCTCCCGTATCAGCCAAAATTATGTGGTCATGATTTTTATCAAAATATGATTTCTCATAATGTGCTTGTTGATCTCCAAATTGATGTTTACGAACCAATTTAGCATCCATCAACAATTCAATTGTATTGTATAATGTAGCACGGCTTACGCGGTATTTCTTATTTTTCATTTTGATATACAACATATCTATATCAAAATGATCATCTGTAAAATAAATTTCCTCTAAAATAGCATAACGCTCAGGTGTTTTACGATGTCCATGTTCTTCCAAGAAATTCGTAAACACTTGCTTTACTACTTCGTAATTACTTAATTTTACTGATTCGTCTGTCATATAAAAAATTTGTGTAAATATAGGGATTATTTCTAAATGAAAACAACGATAATCCCTACAAATAGTTTCTATTATCTATCTCATTATAACTTAATTTTATAAATACAAATATTTTATCAACATCCCTATTCAGAAAGATATATAATCTTTTAAAATTATTTTATCCTTTACACGACAAAGGTTAACTTTGTACACGATGGAACAAAATTATTTAGAAAAACTAAACGAACCGCAGCGATTAGCTGTAGAAGCAACTGAAGGTCCTGTAATGGTTATTGCAGGTGCAGGTTCTGGAAAAACAAGAGTTTTAACCTATCGAATTGCTCATTTATTAAACAAAGGTGTTGATGCGTTTAATATTTTATCATTAACCTTTACCAATAAGGCAGCACGTGAAATGAAAGAACGTATTGGACAAGTTGTAGGAGAATCAAATGCCAAGTCGCTTTGGATGGGTACTTTTCACTCTGTTTTTGCAAGAATTCTTCGTGTAGAAGCACCATTATTAGGTTATCCATCAGATTTTACAATTTACGATCAACAAGATGCTGTTTCGGTAATGACAAAGATTATTAACGAATTGCATTTAGATAAAGATATTTATAAACCAAAACAAGTTTTAGGACGTATTTCACAATACAAAAATAACTTGATTACGGTAAGAGCATATCACAACAATCAAGCATTAATTGAAGCAGATAACGAAGCAATGCGACCTCGAATGGGTGATATTTACAGAGCGTATGTCGACCGATGTTTCAAATCTGGCGCAATGGATTTTGACGATTTATTGTTGCGTACCAACGAAATTTTGACGCGTTTTCCAGAAGTTTTAGCAAAATATCAAGAACGTTTTAAATATATAATGGTGGATGAGTACCAAGATACTAATCATTCGCAATATTTGATTGTAAAAGCATTAGCATCTCGTTATGAAAACCTATGTGTAGTTGGCGATGACGCTCAATCAATTTATGCTTTCCGTGGTGCTAACATTCGAAATATATTATCCTTTAAATCTGATTATCCAGATGCAAAAATGTATCCGTTGGAACAGAATTATCGCTCTACACAAATGATTGTCGAAGCGGCGAATCAAATTATTAAACAGAATCAAGACCAATTAGAGAAAAACGTTTGGACTGCAAACGAAACTGGAGAAAAAATTGCCATTTATAGAGGTCTTTCAGATGCGGATGAAGCTCGTTTTATTGCAACTCAAATCTGGGAAAGACAAATCAATGAGCATTTACAGCCGAAAGATTTTGCTATTTTATATCGTACTAATGCGCAATCTCGTGCTTTAGAAGAAGCTTTACGAAAGAAAGGAATTCAGTACCGTGTTTATGGAGGAACTTCTTTCTATCAGCGTAAAGAGATTAAAGATATGGTTGGCTATATGCGACTATTGATCAATCAGAATGATGAAGAAGCTTTATTACGTACAATTAATTATCCTGCAAGAGGTATTGGTCAAACGACGATTTCTAAACTTTTAGTGGCAGCTGATCAACATCAAATGAGTTTATTTTCATTAATTGAAAATATAGCGATGTATGCGCCAACGATTGGTATTAATGCTGGAACATCCAATAAATTAAATGATTTTGTGTTGATGATTAAACGTTTCCAAGTCATGTTAAAATCACATGACGTTTACGAAGTAACAATGGAAATGGCGAAAACAACACAATTATTGAATGCACTAAAAGAAGATTCAACGCCAGAAGGTGTTTCGCGTTTAGAAAACGTGCAAGAATTATTAAACTCTATTCAAGGATATGTTGAAGAACAACAACAATTAGACGAAGGAGATGCGTCATTAGGAGGTTTTTTAGAAAACATTGCTTTAGCAACCGATGCAGATAACGAAGAGGACGATGATAACAAAGTAAATTTGATGACTGTTCACTTAGCAAAAGGTTTAGAATTTCCTGTCGTTTTTATTGCGGGACTAGAAGAAAACCTTTTTCCTTCTATGATGAGTGTGAACACGCGTGCTGAATTGGAAGAAGAACGTCGATTATTTTATGTTGCTTTAACACGAGCGGAGAAAGTTGCATATATGACCTATTCCGTTTCTCGTTTTCGATGGGGAAAAATTATTGATTGTGAACCATCTCGTTTCTTAGAAGAAATTGATGATCGTTTCTTAGAATGGAAAAATTTACATATTTCTGCAAGAGCAAGTAACAATAGTGGTTTATCCGCAGATCTTTTTGGTGACGAACCAACACCTCAACCCTATCAACAAAGAGAAAAATCTGTGGCAAGACAAAATCCACGTGCAAGGGTTGAACCTGCGCAGCCTCGTGCAAATTTCAAACCTGTAAATCAAACTAAAAGTAGCGGGACTTCACCTGCTAACGCACAAGGTCTACAAATTGGACAAGTCGTTGTTCACGATCGTTTTGGGCGTGGAGTTGTAAAAGATTTACAAGGAGAGCCTTCGGATATGAAAGCAATTATACATTTTGATAATGCTGGAGAAAAGAAATTGCTTTTAAATTTTGCTAAGCTAAAAGTAATTCGATAAATACATTGATAATGAAAAGACTACAGATTATATGTAGTCTTTTTTATTTGAAAATCAATTATTTAATCAATATTAATTAAACTAAATATTTAATTGCATTATCTTCAAAATTTAGAATATATTTCTTCGAATTAATAATTTTTTTGAATAAATAAATAGATTAGAGATTATTATTAAGATTTTTTTAGCATTTTAGCATCACAAATAAACACAAGAACAAATTTTTATTCAATGGATGATATTATAAATATCGTAAGTAGCTACGTTTGGTCGTATGCTTTGATTGGACTTTGCGCATTAACTGGAATTTACTTTTCGATTCGTACAGGTTTTCTACAAATTACTTACTTAAAAGATATGGTGCGTTTACTTTTTAGTGGTAATAAATCAGATAAAGGAATTACACCATTTCAAGCCTTCTCATTAGCTATTTCGGGACGTGTTGGTACAGGAAATATTGTAGGTGTAGCAACAGCAATCGCTATGGGAGGCCCGGGAGCAATCTTTTGGATGTGGTTTATTGCATTTTTAGGAAGCGCATCTGCTTTTATCGAATCAACTTTAGGACAAGTTTATAAACAAGAAATAGATGGTGAATACCGTGGAGGACCTTCGTATTACATCGAAAAAGGATTAGGTATAAAATGGTATGCAATTTTATTTGCTATTATTACGATGGTAAGTTGTGGTATTTTGTTACCTGGAGTGCAATCAAACAGTATTTCTTCTGCTTTAAACAATGCTTTTGATATTCCTGTATTTAACGTTATTGGAATACCTATCAATATTATTGGTATTAGTATTATTGGTTTATTAGCATTAATCATTTTTGGAGGTGTAAAGCGTTTAGGACAAGCATCCGAATTTATCGTTCCATTTATGGCTGGTGCTTATATTTTAATGGCTATTGTAATTATTGGGATGAATTTTCATCAAATTCCTTCTGTTCTACGGTTAATTATTTCTTCAGCATTTAATCAAGAATCTCTTTACAGTGGAGTTTTTGGTTCTGCTATAGCTTGGGGAATTAAAAGAGGGATTTATTCAAATGAAGCTGGACAGGGTACTGCTCCTCATGCCGCTGCAGCATCCGAAGTTAATCATCCTGCTCAACAAGGTTTAGTTCAAGCATTCTCTGTTTATATCGATACTTTATTTGTGTGTACAGCCACAGCTTTTATGATCTTATTTACAGGTAAATATAATGTAAGTCATCCCGAAAAAGCGGGGAATTTTATTACGCAAAATATCCCTGGTGTTGATTATACTGGCTTTACGCAAGCTGCTGTTTCAAGTCATTTCCCTACATTTGGAAATAGCTTTGTAGCGATAGCTCTTTTCTTTTTTGCCTTTACTACGATTATGGCGTATTATTATTACGCTGAAACCAATATTATGTATATTTTCAAAAAAGGAAATCGTAAGGTTTATGTATGGATTTTGAGAGTTTGTTTTTTAGGAGCAACATATTATGGAACAATCAAAACTGCAGAAACAGCTTGGGCGATTGGTGATATTGGTGTAGGATTAATGGCTTGGGTAAATATTATTGCAATTTTACTATTGAGCGGTGTTGGACTTAAAGTTTGGAAAGATTACAAAGACAAACGTAAAAAAGGTATTCAAAACCCAGATTTTAATCCATTAGAAATAGGTATTAAAAATGCCACTTTCTGGGAGAATAAAAATAAAACTGAATAAAAAAAAGCCACTTAATTAAGTGGCTTTTTTTGCTATTAAAACTTATAGATTATTGGGCTTGAGTAAACTCTAAGTTTACCAATAATTTTACTTTATCAGATACAACTAATCCTCCTGCTTCTGTAACTTGACTCCATCCTAATCCGAAATCTTTACGATTTATTTCTCCTGTAAATTCGAATCCAGCACGAGTTAAACCATAAGGATCTTTGATTACACCTCCAAAATCTGCATCTAACGTAATAGGTTTTTTCTCTCCACGAATTTCTAAAATTCCTTCAATTTTACCATTTTTAATTCCTGAAGTACTTTTAAATTTTAATTCTGGAAATTGATCTGCAGCAAAAAAATCAACTGATTTTAAATGTCCATCACGATCGGCATTTCTTGTATTTATAGAATCAATTTTTGCATCAAATGCAAATTTTGCTTCTGAAAAATCATCGCTGTTGCTTTCTACATCTGCTTCAAAATGATCAAAATTTCCAGTTACTGTAGAAATCACCATATGTTTTACTTTAAATTGAACCTCTGAATGAGACGGATCTAAATTCCATTTTGTCATAATAAATTGTTTTTATTGTTATTTAAATTGTTAAATTTCTTTAACCTATTTTAAAAGATAACATTCCCAATGAACCATAAATTAAATGATCGTTAAAAATTGTTACCTCTTCTTTTTTGTCTTGTAATGCTAATGCGTAGACAGCTGGTAAATAATGCTCCATCGAAGGAATCGCCATATTATAAGCAGTTCCCTTTTGCACGAAATGAAATAATTCATCATGATTACCTGATTGAACAATATTTTTGAAGGTATCGTTTACCTCATAAGCCCAATCATAGCCAGCGGTTGGTTCGTTCCAATTTAAAGTTCTTAAATTATGAACAACATTTCCACTTCCTACAATTAAAACTCCTTTACTTCGCATAGCATCTAACTCTTTTGCTAATTCGTAATGTTCTTTTGGCGTTTTAAAAACATCTAAACTTAGTTCTATCATCGGAACATCCGCATTTGGATACAAAAATTTAATTACACTCCAAGAACCATGATCAAAACCCCATATGTGATCTAAATCGATTGGTGTCGTTTTAATTAAATTTTTAATCTCATTTGCTAATTCAGGACTTCCTGCTGCTGGGTATTGAACGTCGAATAAAGCTTGAGGAAAACCATAAAAATCGTGAATGGTTTTAGGTTGTTGCATAGCAGTCACCTTCGTTCCTTTTGTTTCCCAATGCGCCGAAATACATAAAATAGCATTTGGTTTTGGGATTGTTTTTCCAATATTTCTCCATCCTTCAACAAATATATTTTCTTCGATGGCGTTCATTGGTGAACCATGACCTAAAAATAATACTGGCATTTTTTCTGTTTTACTAAAACTTGAAGTAACAGATTTTAACGTATTGAAATTCACGATTTTTATAGTTTATTTTTTTAAAATTTATTTTGCTTTTGGTGTAGCAAATTCAAGATTAGATGTTAATGTAACGACATCACCTACAACAGCTTCTGGAAAGTTTCCTCCCACATTAAAATCACTTCTTTTTACATTACCTTTTACTGTAAATCCGTAAGTTTTAACACCATTATTGTTAATGCTTCCGTTGTACACTAATTTTAAAGCAACTGGTTTTGTAACACCATTCAATGTTAAATCTCCAGTCATTTTAAATTGATTTCCTTTAACGCGTGTAATTCCTTTTGAAGAAAACTCTAATTTAGAATTTTTAGCTGTATTAAAGAAATCGGCTGATTTCAAGTGATTGTCACGCGCTTCGATACCTGTGTTGATCGAATTAACATCAGCAATTACATGAAATTTAGCATCACTTAAATCTTCTTTTGTAAAGTTTAAATGAGCATCAAAATTATTAAATTGTCCTTCTACATCAGATATCGTCATGTGAGATACAGAAAACCCTAATTTTGAATGTGCTTTATCATTTGTATAGTTTTGAGCAAATGCAGAGATTGATGCTGCTGATAACAATAAAGTGAATAATAATTTTTTCATTTTGTCTATTTTTGATCTTTTATTAATTATTGATACTGCAAAGGTAACTTAGGTCACATCCGTATTTCATTGACTTAAGATAAGAAATGAGCTATTTCTTGTTACATTTATAAAACGTCTTTTTAAACAGCATCAATTAATATTCCAATATCACTTGAAAATCAAACCAATACAAAATAAATAAGCACTTCTTTCGAAGTGCTTATGCTTTATTTTACTGGACTAAAATACCAATATGTAGAAGTTTTTTTATTTTCAATTTCCAAATATTCTGGAAAAGCTTGAGGTAATAAATGTAACTCTTCTGACTTTTTAAGATCAGTTAAAATTTGACGCAAAGGATATCCTTTTTTGCGATCATGAGGAAAATATCCTTTTTCAATTAAGAAAGGCATCATGTCTTTTGTTTTAACATGTTCAAGGTTATTTTCTACTAAATAAGCTTGTATATCTTCGCTCATCTTTTTGACCACTTCACGGTCAATTTTAATATATTCGTTTTTCTTCATATAATTTTACCAATTACCATTCATATGTGTCAGAATCATTGGACCTTCAGATGTAACCAAAACAGTATGCTCATGTTGCGCAAACACTCCTGGTGCATTTCCAATCATTGTCCAACCATCAGCTTGTTCTATTGCCTCGTAAGAGTTTTCTGAAATAAACGTTTCTAAAGCAATAACCGAATTTTTACGGAAACGACGTTTATCATCTATATCTCTAAAATTCAATAAATCTAAAGGTTCTTCGTGTAAAGAACGTCCTACACCATGACCTGTCAGATTTTCGATCACATGATAATGATGTTTTTTTGCTTCTTTCTCGATTATACCGCCAATATCTGCAATTTTAACGCCAGATTTAACCGCACCAATTGCTTTTTGAAGAGCCGAAATTGAAGCATCTACAATTTTTTGATAACCGTTTACATCCTCACCAACAACAATTGACCCACCGTTATCAGCCCAAAAACCACCTAATTCACCAGAGACATCAATATTGATAACATCTCCATCTTTAAGGATTTTATCTGCTCTTGGAATTCCGTGACAAATTTCTTCATTTACACTTAAGCATGTATAACCAGGAAATTGATAAGTCTCAAAAGGTGCCGATTTACAACCGAATTTCTTCATAATGGTAGCTCCAAAATCGTCTAATTCTTTTGTTGACATTCCAGGTTTTACATAATCTTTCATCTCTTTAAGAGTAACGGCTACAGCTTCGCTGACTTTTTTCATTCCGATTAACTCTTCCTCTGTTTCTATAATCATTGCTTAAATTCTATTGATTTCGAAGTCTGAAATCGATTGCAAATTTACGGGTTATTATTACGAATAATCTGATTTTTTTGATAAAAATTTGTGATATATAGATTTTTTTAAACAAAATTCCTTCAACTCTTAAATGCATTTTTTAATGAAAGATTTTTTTGTTTAAAGTGAGTTAATTAGTATTTTATACTAAAAATGCTCCAAAAAAACATCTTAGTTTGGAGCATTTTACGTTTTCAAACGTTTAAAATATTATAATATATAACTAATTACATTTTTGGCATTCCTGGGAATCCTCCTGCTGGCATATTTTTAGACATTGTTTCCATCATCTTTTTACCATTCGCAGAATTCATAAATTTCATCATTTTTCCCATTTCAGAGAATTGTTTCAACAATTGATTCACTTCTTGTAAGGAAGTCCCCGACCCTGCTGCTATTCTTTTTTTACGAGAGTTATCAATAATCGTTGGATTTTGACGTTCTTTTTTCGTCATTGAATGAATAATCGCTTCAACACCTTTGAATGCGTTATCATCAATCTCTACATCCTTCAATGCTTTTCCAGCACCAGGAATCATTCCAACCAAATCTTTCATATTACCCATACGTTTGATTTGTTGAATTTGTTTCAAGAAATCGTCGAAATCAAAACTGTTTTTAGCAATTTTCTTTTGCAAACGTTTAGCTTCCTCTTCATCGAATTGCTCTTGAGCTCGTTCTACTAACGAAACAACGTCTCCCATTCCAAGAATACGATCCGCCATACGTTCTGGATAGAAAACGTCTAACGCTTCCATCTTTTCACCTGTAGAAATAAATTTAATTGGTTTATCGACAACTGTTCTAATCGTTAAAGCAGCTCCACCACGTGTGTCACCATCTAACTTTGTTAAAACAACACCGTTATAATCCAATACATCATTGAAAGCTTTTGCTGTATTTACAGCATCTTGCCCTGTCATAGAATCTACAACAAATAAAGTCTCTGTAGGATTTACTGTTTGATGTACACGACGAATTTCATCCATCATTTGTTCATCAATTGCTAAACGACCTGCTGTATCGACAATAATTACATTGTTTCCGTTTTGTTTTGCTTGTGCAATTGCGGCCTGTGCAATTTCTACAGGATTTTTATTTTCTAAATCAGCATAGACATCAACACCAATTTGCTCTCCTAAAACTTGAAGTTGATTAATTGCAGCAGGACGATAAACGTCACCAGCAACTAATAATACTTTTTTGTTTTTCTTTGTTTTAAGGAAGTTTGCCAATTTACCAGAAAAAGTTGTTTTACCAGAACCTTGCAAACCTGCAATCAAAATAATCGTAGGGTTATCATCTATATTTAATTCTGTTACCTCTCCTCCCATTAATTTAGCTAATTCGTCATGAACGATTTTAACCATTAATTGTCCTGGATTTAACGAAGTAATTACATTTTCTCCTAATGCTTTTTCTTTTACAACATTCGTAAAGTCTTTCGCAACTTTGTAGCTAACGTCAGCATCAACAAGCGCTCTACGCACCTCTTTCACAGTTTCAGCAACGTTAATTTCTGTAATTTGTCCTTTTCCTTTTAAGGTATGTAATGCTTTATCTAATTTATCCTGAAGATTTTGAAACATTTTGAGTCAATTTTAGAACGCAAATATAAAAAAATTATATCGAATAATATAAAATAACACAATACACCATACTTCAATAATATTTTAGTTAAATTGCGCCTTCAAAATTTGGTAGAATGAGAAAAGGTTTAGTCTTATTTTTATTCTTTGTTGCTGAGGTGGTTTTCAGTCAAACAAAGGGTAATCAAACTTATTTTTTTTCCATAGCTTATGGACAAGATAATGAGGTTTATGTAACAGAAATTTATGAAGCAGACATTAATAGCAAAAGATGTTTTTGGAAAATTAGCGGATAGATATACAAAGTTTCAGAATCATTTATTAGAAAATGGAGAAATTAATTCGTTAAATGATATACAGACAGGTTATGAAAAAAATTATCAGAAAAAGAACAAGCAATAGTTGAACAAAAGTATTTGCTTTCTACTTTAGAAAAACAGCAGTTTGTAACTAAAGTGATCAATTATAAACTTTAAAAAAAAGCACTTCTTTACGAAGTGTTTTTTTTGTTAATACAAGTTTATATCCTCAAAAATTCAATACTTTTACCCTTTAAATAATAAAATAAAGAAGTCGATATGAACCAAAATACTGAAAGTCCATTCAAAACTTACTTTGATCAAACCCTTGAAAGATGTGGTTTTGATGATGATTTAAAAGCTGGTATGTTATTCTTTTTAGGAGAAAGTATAATTGCTGCAAATACCAATCAATTGATGAATATGTTTGTAGAAGAAGAAAAAATTCAACAAGAATTCCGTCGATTGTTTACATTGTATGCTTCGTCAAGTGCTGAAATCAATCCATTTGAAGCATTAGACATAGAACCGATCAAACAAATTATTTATACATACAACGAAATTTACGTTAACAAAATTAGAAATAAATCATTTGATTTTGAATCAATTATAAACGATAATTTAAAGTCGACATTTAAGTTAGATTTCATTGAAAAATTTGAAGGTAAAACATATAAGTTAATTACGAATCACAATTTAAACACTTCTTTCTTCAACAAATTGGTGCATATTTAAATCAATTTGAATTAAGTCATGAAGATATTTATTTGGCAGGAATTACATATTATCAAACTCATCAAAAAATAGATTTTGAAGGAATAAATCTTCTTAATCTTAACATTATAGATAGTTTTTCGCCTTTGTATACGACATTATTTCATTATCCTTTGTTGTACACTTATTATCCTGCAAATCTGAATGCAAATCATTTGTTTAGTTCTATTTTACAATTCCTTTATTTGCA
>NZ_CALGVK010000089.1:0-7094 GCF_937930195.1 uncultured Empedobacter sp. | reverse complement strand
CGATCAACATCCCAAATATAAAGTTGCTGATTGATTCGACGAAAATGATATTGCTTTCTCAACTTAAATGTTTAATAATGATTTTAAATATAAACGAATTATAACATAAAAAGCCTCAATTTTGAGGCTTTTTATGTTATAATTTTATTTTGGTAAATGCGGTGGGCGCATTTTGTATTGATTCTGTTTCAAACTCATTAAAAAGGATTCTAATGCATCTAATTCGGAAGTTGTTAAATTAAGTTTTTTCACCAAATCAGATGTTTTAGGAAATAATGAATCATTTTTCTGTTTTTCATTTGGTTGAAAATGAAACATTCCAGCATTGTACATATTTAAGACACCACGAATAGTTGGAAATAATCCATTGTGCATATAAGGTGCATTTTGAGGAACTTCACGCAAAGAAGGTGTTTTAAATTCACCAACATTTTTTGCTAATTTAGTTGTATTGTATAAACCTAAATCTTCGTATTCTCGTCCATAATACGTTAATCCAATATTATGGAATTTATTATCCGAAAAATAAGCCGAATTGTGACAGTTGATACATCTTGCTTTTGTACGGAAAAGATGTAAACCTTCGATTTCTTGATCTGTTAATTCATCTGATTTTCCAGCAATAAATTTATCAAAACGATTTTTTGGAGCTAAAATTGTTCGTTCAAAAGTAGCAATTGCTTTCGTTATGCGATCATTTGATACGTTTTCGTCTCCAAAAGCTTGTTTGAACAAATCTTTGTAACCAGCAATTTGAGCAATTCTTTTTGTTGCAAAATCGATGTGATGATTCATTTCTTTTTTATCACGAATTGGGAATTCAGCTTGTTCTTCCAACGTTTTTGCTCGACCATCCCAGAACATTACTTTAGCATAAGCCACATTCATTAAACTTGGTGAATTACGTGCACCCAATTGACGGTCTTCTCCATAAGGAACACGTCGACCATCACCCCAATTTAATTCAGGATCATGGCAATTTGCACAAGAAATTTGATTAGAATTGGATAAACGAGGATCAAAAAATAACGTTTTCCCTAATTCAGCTTTTTCTTTTGTATATGGATTATCTTTGGGAAAAGGAACTTCTCCTAATGTTCCAATATCCTCAAATCCATCATTCAAAACACTTTCGTCAACAGTTGGAGTAGGCCATTTAGACTGATCTCCACTACTATACAATGCTCGTAAATCGGTAATTGTATAACCTTGGTCGATTATTTTATTACTGTTAAATGCATAAAATAGAGTAGTAGCTCCAATTGCAAATAATGGAAGCATTTTTTTCATAATCATTTTAATAATTTAATTGAATTCCGAAGTTCATCCAATAGGTATTGTCTGTATTAATTCGGGTAAAATTACTTTTATTTGTTGCAAATATACCTTTTAACTGTGTATATAGCTCGATTGTCTTATTATTTTTAATCGGTAAAATGAAGCGTATAGAGGTGGATGCATCAAGATGATCTGTCGTATTGTAAGCATAATCATAAGAAGCTACATTGTTATAAAATGTATCTTCATTAATACCTGTCATTTTCGTATAATCAAAATAGGAATCAAGTAGCGCATAATAATTAAAAGCTAAACCTATATTTATTTTTGATTTATTATTCAACATAACATCTTTATTCCCATAAACACCAACATCCAACGATTTAATTTTCATGGTATAAATTGCTAATGCATCGTAATATTTATTTTGATTATAACTTGATTTGAAACCAATGAAATAATTCATTTTTGATTGATCACGATTCGCCAAATTAACATCTAAATTCGCATTTTGTAAACGATTTTGATAGTTCATTCCACCAATTGAAACATCATAATTTTCACCATCTTTTCTCGAGAAATCTAAACGAGCATTCATTGTATTGTTATCAAACGTTGTCATGAAATTGGCATAAGCTAATTGCTCATTGATATCCCAAACGTAAATAAAGAATTTATCTTCCTTCGTTTTGCTATCATACATACGTTGTTGATTTTCTTGGTAATTATAACCTAAAATCAGACGTGTATTGTCAGAACTAAATTGATAACCACCACCAATTTTTGAACTAATATTTCGAGTAAAATATTGATAAAGTGATTTTTCATTATCAATTTTATTTCTCAACGGGTTATTAATCACACGACCATATCCTGCCATATAACGTAAATAGGTTTCTGGATAAGCTTCAACATCCAAATTTCTATTTTTATAAACGATACTAAAATCTTTGTCTTTTCGCCCATAAGCTCCTAAAACAAAAAGTTGATGACCGTCCATAATTTCGTAAGCAGCCTGAATTTCACCGACTAATTGATTGTTTTTAATTTCAGGTCGAGGATCTAATTTACGAGCCATTTTATTGACATTTAATTCAGCTTTTGCAGCTAATGTCATTTTTCCGAAATTTTTAGAAACTCCTCCACGAATCAAATAGCGCTGATTATCCCAATCAGCAGCACGTGGCACGTAAAAATACTGTGGCGATAATACTTGTTGTTCATCTGTACGTTGGTCAGAAAGATTCCATCCAAGATTTTTTTCTGTAAACTTTTCAAGGTTTATCGTTCCAAAAATTTTAAAATCATTTTCAGTTGTGTATAAACCTTCGCTTAGAAAACCATAACGATTTGTTTCTTCTGCTGTTTGTTTACGAGCAAATTGATTGTTTTTATGATTGAAATAAATTCCGGTATGTGTATAATCTTTTATTGGTAAAGAATGCGTTGCAATAGGCAATTCCCAATTCAAATCTTTGATAAATTGCTCTGCTTCGTTAGAAGTCACTTTTATCGAATCATTTTCTTGCGCGAACAATTGACTTGCAAAAAATAAACAAGTAAAAGAAGCGATTCTCAAAAATTTATTGTCGTATGTTGTTAAATCAATTGATTTCATGTTCTATATTTCTATTGCGCAAAAATTTTCGGTTCAGCTTTAATATTCACAAAATCGTTTGTAGAATTATTGGTATCCTTCAAGATAATACGACCATTTATTGTTTTCTGTGTTTTACGAATAATAGATGTTGATGAATAAGGTCCTGCTGTTAAATATGAATATCCTGCATCTTGTTTATTTTGTAATTTTTTCGGAACCAATTTACTTCCCATATCTTGAGTGGTTTCTACGCCATCCACAATCTTTTCATTCGGTAATTGAAGATATTCGTATGAAGTCTTATTATTTGGATTTTTCACCTTTCCAAACCCATTAATTTCTTCGTTAGAAGCTCTAAATAAGATAAATGCTTGACGACCTAAATTGTCTAAAATTAAATCTCTACCTGAAACCCACCACACAATATCCATATCAGGAACAGCAGGATTTTGAATATCATACGAATATTGAGAGCCTAAATATTCTGTCATATTCACTTCAAAATCAGCATTGGATAAATCGACTGTTAATTCTGGTTTTAGAATCTCGATTAATTTACCATTGGCATCATAATAATTTCCTTTGTGATTAATTGCTGTTTGTGCAATTGTGATACTTTCACCTGGCTGAACAGCATAAGTTGTACCATCCCCAGGAATACGAATCGCGTGAGATACATACACAAAATCGGTATTTGCACTTGCACCTACTTTATTTCCTTCGCCTTTCGACCAATCTAACTGACCGTTGGGTTGAGAATAAGGTTGATTTTCTACCGTATTAGCACCAAATAATTGACCAAATATTAACCCATCTGCATAAAGAACTTCACTCGAATTGTTATAAATCTCAATAAATTGATCTCTAAACATTGCACCTTCTTTGATGTGCGAACCACCGTAATAAATTTGTTTCAAGATTAATCCACCAATTGTTTTCGTAGAAGTTAACTCGATTTCTAAAGATACATTTGATGAGTTAAT
The DNA here is from genome assembly GCF_937930195.1 of uncultured Empedobacter sp. Taxonomy (NCBI): domain Bacteria; kingdom Pseudomonadati; phylum Bacteroidota; class Flavobacteriia; order Flavobacteriales; family Weeksellaceae; genus Empedobacter; species uncultured Empedobacter sp. Next base: position 3,233 of record NZ_CALGVK010000089.1, on the reverse strand, counting down.
GGTAATATTTTGTGCAGCACCACTAAACTCAACATTATCTTCTGAATCTGTAGGATAACCAAATAAATCCTCGAATTGAGCTGGAGTAATAGAAAAACTCACATTTGCTGAATATATTCCTGGTGTTAAATTAGGAAAAATAGCTTCACCATTATCATTCGTTAAAGCTTCATACGTAATGCCAGTTTGTGTATTTTTCAGAACTGTTTTGGCATGAATAGGTTTTTTGGTATGATCAAAATCAGCATCAAATTTTACATACGTTGTAAAATTAATTGTTTGAACAGCATTTGCTCCAAAATCATCATCAGAACAAGAATTGAATAATAATGTTGTTACAAACGGAGTGAATAGTATTAATTTTTTAAACATAGTAATCTTTTTAAATGGTTTAGAATTAGAACGTGTACTCAATTTTACCTCCTAATGAAAATTTAGCAATATTAGATTCTCTTCTTTCTCCAGAATCGTTGATATAAGTAGGTTTCAGACCAAAAACATTGGTTGTATAAACCGAAACTTTAAATCCATTCAAGAAATCTTTCGAAATGCGTAAATGGAAATTGTGCAATGATTTTTGTAATTCACCTAACGTTTTTTGAGGTGCTTTGATCAAATGCCCATACAAATCTATATTTGCTTGGTCTTCGACTGGTATTTCATGAAAAACAGAATTTCCATCCAAATAACCTATTGGATTTCTATTGTTGAATTTATCGTGATTCTGAATAAATATATGTTCTGTTCGAAGTGATAAAATTAATCCCACATTTTTTAGATGATAATTAAAATTAGTTCCAAACATTAATTGTTCATCGTTTGATTTCGGATTATAATACACACCATATTTCTCTTTTGCTAAAACATTTGTAGAAGCGTCGTACGTATAAACAGGTTTATTGTTCGTGGTTTTTGTATAAGATCCATTTACAGATATATCTAAATTAAGCGGTCGAATGCGATTAAAATTCATAAACATTTCGATTCCTTTATCTGTAGATTCTAAATTATTTTCTAAAGTTGAATATTCAATTTGATAAGCTTCCTTTCCAACAACAGAGTAGGATGGAGTAGAAGAGGACGTATCAACCGCAATTTTAGAACCTTCTAAAGTTGTAATTTGAGCAAAAGACGAAATACCATCTTTCAATTGATTGTAATATCCCGTAACGTTTAACGATCCAAAAGGTAAATTAAGATCAAAACCAATTTCCGAATTATAGGATTTACTTGGTTTTAAGTTTAGATTATTTCCTTCTAAAAGGAACGTTTCAATCCAACCGTATTGTTTATTGTTGATATAATATATTCCGTCACCTAAAAGTCGATCATAAATACGATCACCTGTAAAAAGTTGATTTAAAGAAGGTGCTTTAGACGAAATTCCATATCCACCACGAACTCTTAACACTTTATTGAAAGCGTATGAAGTATTTACACGCGGTTGATACGAATTATAACCATATTGGTTGTCGTATCTAAAACCTAAATCTAATTTGAAAACATTGTCATTGTTTCCATATTTCACAATTCTATCTTCTGCATAAACAGATAATTGCCATTGCGTTTTGGTATTTTTGAAATTATAATCTCGGTAACCTAAACTACCTTTAGCACCGCTTAAAGTGAAAAAATTAGGTGTTGAATTTTCGTCTGTATATGTTCCACGACCTTTGTTTTCACTAGATCGGGAAGATAGTCCAACAGAAAAAGTATGATTCCATTTGTTTTTAGATTCATAATTTTTCACACCTTCTACATTCAGAAAAGTAGACATTGGAATTCCTTCTACATTTTTGACTAACGTATATTGATTAGGTAAAAAGATAGCTTCAGAAATACCGTTTACAGTAGAAGTCGTCACAGCTGCAGTTGCAACATTTACCCAACGTTCTTCTTTAGAATTTTGCTTTTCGTAATTAATGTTTGCATCAACATTTAAAGCATCAATCCATTCTTTTTTCAAATTCCATTTCAAATTATTTGATAATCGAATAGAGAACTTATCATTTTTTATTTTAGGATCCGAAATATCATCCGGATCATATTTTATTTTATCAGTGTTAATCGCAAAATTTCCATCTAACGTATTAACCAATGTATTTGTTTTGTTAGATGATTTCCAAGCAGCGCTAGTCGATATACGATTATATGACTTCAAATTATCGCGCACATCTGCATTAGAAGACAAATAATTGCCTGATATACTAAAGAAGTTTCTGTCATTTATCTTGAAACCCTTCGAAATATTATATTCAGTTGTTGCATCTAACATCGAAACCGAAGCGCGTAGGGGAGCTTGCCCAACTTTTGAATTGATGATAATTAATCCTGATGTTAAGTCACCATATTTGGCAGGAGCAATCCCTTGAATAATTTTAACTTCATCAATATTTGCAGTTGTTATTTGGCGCAAATCTACACCATAACTTGGATTATTAAAATCGTTGAAATTCCCATTAGAAACTGAAGAAAAAGATTGCATATTTTCGTTATTCGAAACTGGAATATCATTGACAACGATGGAAGTACCAAACGCTTTATTCTGAAAATAATCTTTTCTGTCATTAATAGTCGATGTACTTGAGATACCAGATAAACCTAAATTATTATTTGAACTGGCAGTTCTAAATACAATATTCTTAAACTCATTGTTGTTAAAATCTAATGTTACTTGTCCTGGTAATTGTTGCAAAACCTCGTTTAATGAAAAAGCCTGTACATTTTCGATTGCTTCTTTTCCAAGTGTAATTTCAGAATATTCTTTTTTCTTTTTAGGTGAAATATCAACTTGCTCTAATCGGAGTGTTTGATTATAAAGAACGATGGATACATTAGTTTCATCAGAATTAACAATGATTTCTTGCGTTTCTTTCCCTTTTTGCGAAAAAGATAAATTAGTATTCTCATTCGATAATTGGATTGTAAAAAAACCATTCGAATTTGTTTGAGTCCATCTTTTAGTTTGCGGATCCTGAACTTGAACATTTGATAAATTGTTTCCATTTTCATCTGTTACAGTTCCTGATAAAATCCGTTGAGCATTTACAAAACCGAATGTTCCTAATAGAGAGAGCGCTAATAAACCTTTTTTCATTTCGAAGAAATTGAAATACAAATTTATTTTAAATTAATCTAAATAGCAATAGAACTTAAGTCATATTTTAATAAAAAGAAAAATATTGATTCATTAATAAAACAATAATGACTTTATTTAAAATAACCGTGATTCA
>NZ_CALGVK010000088.1:0-7826 GCF_937930195.1 uncultured Empedobacter sp. | reverse complement strand
CTCTTTGTCATATGCACTCATTGCTTTCGCAACAGTACCTGAAGCTGCACCAGCGCGATAAAAAAAACGAACAGTCTCTTGACCTGCTCCAATTTCTGCAAAAGAACCGTATATTTTCGGATTCAAATTGATCTCTAAAGCTTTTTGTTTAGGAGTAAGAACTTGTTCTAATGCCATAATTATATTTCAAATAGTTTGTGGTAAATTTACCAAATCATTATGGCTAAATCAAATATAAAAATACATTTTTTAGGAACTGGGACTTCGCAAGGAATTCCGATTATTGGAAGCGATCATCCTGTATGTCTGTCGACTAATCAAAAAGATAAACGTTTGCGATCATCGTTGTTATTAGAAAAAAATGGTAAGATTATTACGATAGATAGTGGTCCCGATTTTAGACAACAAATGTTACGTTACAATGCGCAAAGATTGGACGGGATATTGTACACACATGAGCACAATGATCATGTAATGGGATTAGATGATATTCGTCCTTTGGTATTCAAATCTGGTGAAGACATGAATGTTTATGGTTTGAAACGCGTATTAGATGAATTGCATAATCGTTTTCCCTATATGTTTGCCGAACATAAATATCCTGGTGTGCCAACGGTGATAGAAAATTATATTGAAGAAGATAAGTTTGAAGTTGCTGGATTCTCGATAGAACCAATTAAAATAATGCATGGACCATTGCCTATTTTGGGTTATCTGATTGATGATAAAATTGCTTATTTAACTGATGTGAAAACGATTCCTGTAGAGTCTTTAGAAAAATTAAGAGGGGTAGAAATTTTGATTATAAGTGCATTGCGTGTAGAACATGAACATTTTTCACATATTTTGTTAGACGAAGCGATTCGATATGCTGAATTAATAGGTGCTAAACAAACTTTTTTTACACATATTTCGCATCATTTGGGTTTTCATGATGAAGTTGAGAATCAATTACCAAAAGGTAAATATTTGGCTTACGATACGTTAGAAATAATTCTGTAAAAAGTTTAAAAAATAGTTGGAAAAATAAATAAACTAACACTATATTTGCAGTCCATAAAGGCTCGGATGGCGGAATTGGTAGACGCGCACGACTCAAACTCGTGTTCCTTTGGAGTGTGGGTTCGATTCCCACTCCGAGTACTGAAATTAAGACTTATTTAATTGCAAATCAATTATTTAAGTCTTTTTTTTATCCCCTAAATATTCCCTAAAGTTTCAAAACTCATATTTTAAACTGGTTTTAAACCTCTTTTAAAAACATTAAAAAAACCTCATCTTTCAAATCGAAATGATGAGGTTTTTTGTTTTTATGTAATTTGATTAACGTTATATTATTAAATAATCTTACCCGTTTGGCTCATTGTTTTTACAAAGTCGACACCGTTGGGGTAAAGGTTGAAGTAAAACCCGTAAGGCTCACTGTTTGTATAGTCTTACACCGTTGGGGTTTGGCTTTTTTATGCTCATAATCCCACTCATCAGAACCGTCGCTAAATTGTGTTACATAGTTTGCAAATCTTGTAAAATTGTTTTGTTCCGTTTCAAATTTAAATTAATGCCTAATCATATAAATTGTTGTTTAATAACAATACTACAGTAATAAATGTCCTTTGTTTATCATTTAATTTTCATTTAACAAACAGATAATATTTAATTAAGCTAATAAGAAAATAGAAGAGTTACTTTTGTATCAACATAATCCTCATGTGTTAATTTATATCATTTCTCAAAATCACTTCTCGTATCGGGAAGTTTTTTTGTTTTTAGTAGAAAAATAGAGACCAAAAAAAAGTCGAAATTTTAATTTCGACTTTTATATTTATCTTTTGTTTAAACGATCAATGACGTACTCGACTTGAGTTTTTCCATGAGGTTTTGGAGAACCGTTTTCGTCCAAATTAACCATTGTTATTCGGTCAACTGTAATAATGGTTTCGTGGGTCATTTTATTTCGAACCTCACATTTTAAAACCAAAGAAGTTCTTCCAAATTTTACGACTTCTATTCCAATCTCGACAATATCACCTTCTCGAGCAGATGACATAAAATTAATTTCGGACATGTGTTTAGTAACGACATGCGAATTTTCGAGTTGAACAATGCTATATAATGCAGCTTCTTCATCAATCCAAGCCAAAAGTTTTCCTCCAAAAAGCGTTTTGTTTGGATTGAGATCTTCTGGTTTTACCCATTTACGAGTGTGAAATTTCATAGTCTTCTGTTTTAATTTCTTGTTTATTTTGAGTTGCTAACTGATTTGCATCCGTAATAAACTGTACTAAATTTACGGCATATTTTCCATCTAACAACGAGTCATGATGACGCATCAATGCATCTGAAATTTCTGCAATTGCATTGGGATGAAAATTCTTTTGATCGGTTGAAATTGTATTGGAACAGCATACATTTTTGAGATCGGAATAAATCATTTGATTAAGGTATTGATCTCCAATTTTAATTGTTCCTTTTTCTGCAATAATTGTAATATTACTTTCGAAATTTTTATTAAAAACAGAAGTTGTATAAATCATGTGTCCAATTGCATCATCAGCTATAAAATCAACACAGCCAGAATCATCAAATTCCGTAATTTCTTGATGCGTAAAATTGAAACTTTTTGCATTGGTACATACCACTTCGTTGAACCAAAAATTCATGATATCTACAAAATGAGAAAATTGGGTAAATAATACTCCACCGTCCATTTCTTGATTTCCGTGCCATTCACGCAATTTGTAATAATTCTTGTTACGGTTCCAATAGCAATTAATATTCACCATGAAAACTTTCCCTAAAGAATTGTTGTCAAGTAAATTTTTTATGTATTGTACAACTGGAGAAAAACGAAGTTGCATTGAGGTAAAAACACGAAGTTTTTTTTCCTCAGCAACTTTCAAGATTTCATTTGTATCTTCTACTGTTAAAGCGATAGGCTTTTCAATCAAGACATTTTTTCCTGCTTTTAGGCAACGAATAGCGTGTTCGCGATGCAAACCATTTGGTGTTGCAATGACCACTACATCTGTTTCTTGATCTTCGTTCAGAAAACTTTCAAGGGTAGAATAACCTTTGATTGGTAAATCTTCGGGTAAATTAAAATCGATAACCGAGATTAATTGTGCATTTTCAGCTTCTTCTATCGCTTGTTGATGTACACGTCCAATATGACCGTAGCCTAAAATGGAAAAATTTTTCATTGAAATTATTTAATAATTTTTTCTAATATCTTTTGCGTGATTAGATAAGTTGGTTTTACACCTGTTAATCCTAAGCCACCTGAAGCCAATGTACTTCCTGTTTCTAACGGATTATCCGAAGCGTAATAAGCATACATCACTTTAACATCTTTATCGATATGATGTCTAATTTTAGATGCTACCTGAATTGCTTTTTGGTAATGAGCTCCCTCCATTTCTAATCCAATTGCTTGGAAAGACGAATTTTTAAAATATTCTAAAACGTCTTTGTTCTGCAATGATGTTCCTAAAACCGAAATCATAGGTCCTTCGTACACTCCTAAACCTTGGCCTTCGAAATCTGCAGCTGATAATTCGTTATCAAAAACATAGTTATCTGTTGTACCTTCGAAAACGTGTGCTGTTGCAATCATGATATCACCTTTTATTCCTTCAAGAATTCCAGCTTTACCCATAATAGCAACTGATTTTACATTCATTTTGAATTTTGCTTCATCAACTTTATACGGTTTTAATAACTCGTCCATCGCTTCGAATGCTTGTTCTCCAAATGCATAATCCATTACAATAATCACTTCATTGTTCTTGTCTTTTGCATAAGAAAATGCTGAGTTTGCTATGTTTACTTTCGATAAATCAATAATTTGAACATCGATATTTGTTCCTGATTGATCTTTGATGTAAACTAAGCCATTTTGTTGTGTGTATTCATTTAACGAATCGCGAAGCATTTTGTTATTTGCAGCACTTAAATCTTCGTAAATTTCTACACCATCGTTTTTGTATTTTCTTTTCAATCCATCATATGCGTACAACATATTCGATACACTGTGCATATTTGCAGAGATGATATGAATGTTTTTATCTTGAAGATTATTTTCGAATAATACACGTTTGATGGCATTTGCCCATTTTTCTCCAATCATATGGTGACCAATCGATTCACGCAAAGTTGAAGTGAATGTAATTTCGCGTTTTTTTGTACCGATACGATCTTGTTGACTTGTGTAACCCATCCAATAAACAATACGGAAAAAACGATCTTTATCATTAGAAGTTCCAAAATATTCGTGAATATCTTGCGTTTCTTCAAATGTTCTTCCTAAAATCGTCGATAAATGCATCAAGGCAACTTCACGCTCTTTACGAGAAATTTCAGCCTCATTAAAAACTACATTTTCGATGAATTCCCATGCTCTACTTTTAGAAAGTGTTTCGTTACTAAACGCTCTATTTCTAATTTTATCCGCTTCGTTATACAAAAATGTTAAGTGCGTCAACACATCATAAATATCAGAACGACCGCGTGAAATTTCAATATTCATTTGATCATCATCAATTCTGTAGCAAAAACGACGGCGTTTGGCAGGGATAATAGGTGTAAAAATTGATCGATCGTAACCTTCGTCCGATGTAAAAGACACATAAGGAGTTTCTACAATGCCTTCTGGTAAGCGATCCAAAACATACATCAACCCGCTTAATTCTACCTTGTTTGGATCTGTCATCGATCCGTAGATTTCAGGATTAATTTCGAATAATAAGTTTCTTAATATTTTTCCAGGTGCACCACTTGGACGGTACACTCCTCTATGAAATAAATGACGCATAGAGATGTATAATCTTTCAATAGCGTCAGTAGATCTTCTTGCTCTTGTTATAGACATAATTTTTTTACTTTTTTTGGTTGTTTAATTCTTCTTGAATGGCCATTAATTCATCATACCATTCTTGCCCAAATTTTCGGACCAATGAATCTTTAGCAAACGTTGCGACATTCACTTTCAATTCTTTTCCTAAGGTACAAGCATCTGCACAAATATCCCACACATGATAGTTGACAGAAGTGAAATTTGAATATTCCTTAATACGAACTGGATATAAATGACACGAAATGGGCTTTTTGTAATCCACTTTTCCGTCTTCGTAGGCTTTTTCTATTCCACATTTCGAAAAACCATTTTCTTCGAATACCAAATAGGCACATTCGCGATTATTAACCAAAGGCGTTACCCAATCGCCATCGGTATCCATTGTGTACTTACCTTCTTGCTCAATCACCGCAATTCCTTCGGGACGCAAATAAGGTTTTACATCTTCATAAATATCGTCTAATATTGTTAATTCGTCTTCATCTAAAGGTGCACCAGCGTCACCTTCTACACAACAAATCCCTTTACATTTGTTTAGATTACAAACAAAATCTTCATTTAGTAGTTCTTCAGATACAAGGGTCTTTCCTATTTGGAACATATGTTACATTAAATTTTGTAACATGCAAAGATACGGATTATTCCTCAGAAAAATGTAATTTTGTAAAAGAATAATGGATAATTTACTTTCAAAAATCAATCATCCTAAGGAACTTAGGGCTATTGAAACGTCTCAATTAAATCAGTTAGCTTATGAGATGCGAGAATTTATTTTGGATACTTTAAGCGTAAAACCGGGGCATTTAGGCGCGAGTTTAGGTGTGATCGAATTGACAATAGCTTTGCATTATCATTACAATACACCAAATGATTTGTTGATTTGGGATGTTGGACATCAATGTTATCCACATAAAATTTTGACTGGTCGAAAAGAAGTTTTTGATTCGCTTCGTCAAAAAGATGGCGTTTCTGGTTTTCCAACTCGTTTAGAAAGTGAATTTGATACGTTTGGAACTGGGCATTCTTCTACTTCAATTTCTGCAACTGTTGGTATGGCAACTGCGGATAAAATCAATCAAATCAATAGAAAACATATCGCCATTATTGGTGATGCTTCGATAACATCTGGAATGAGTTTGGAAGCGTTGAACCATCTTGGTTCAACCAATTTAGATGTTTTAGTGATTTTGAATGACAATGATATCGGAATTGATCCTTCGGTTGGTGGTTTGAAAAAACATTTTAAATCATTAGAAAATCAATCCGAAAATATTTTCACCAATTTTGGTTTAAATTTTATTGGAACAATCGATGGGCACAACTTTGAGGAATTATTTGATGCTTTTGAAAAAGCAGATTCAATCAAAGGTCCAAAAGTTTTACATATCAAAACAACCAAAGGAAAAGGGTACGAACAAGCCGAAATTGATCAAGTAAAATGGCATGCACCAGGTTTATTTAATAAGGAAACAGGTGAAATAAAATCAAAGAAAAGGGAAAAATCGTATCAAGATGTTTTTGGTGAAACGATGTATCAATTACTTGCAAATAATCCTCAAATTGTAGCGATAACACCTGCAATGTTAACAGGAAGTAATTTGGTAAAATGTCATCAAGATTTCCCTAATCGTGTTTTTGATGTTGGAATTGCGGAGCAACACGCAGTGACATTTGCAGCTGGTTTGGCAACGCAAAATACCGTTCCGTATTGCGTGATTTATTCCACATTTTTACAGCGTGCATACGATCAAGTGATACATGATGTTGCTTTGCAGAATTTACCTGTTGTTTTTTGTATCGATCGTGCAGGATTCGTTGGTACAGACGGTGCGACGCATCATGGTTATCTTGATATTGCGTATTTACGCGAAATTCCGAACATGATTGTTTCTTCTCCTCGAAACGAAAAAGATTTCAAAAATCTCTTGTATACAGCACAATTCACGAAACATCCTTTTGCAATTCGCTATCCAAAAAATAATATCCAAACCTATAATTCTAAAGTCGAAAAAATAGAAATCGGTCAATCTGAAATCATTTTTGAAGGGAATCAAATAGCAATTCTTTCAACTGGTTTAATTAGTTCTCGAATAGAAGAAATTATCATTCAACATCATCTTCAAGACAAAGTAGCTTTGATTGATTTCCCGTTTATTAAACCTTTAGACGAATCTCGCTTAAAAGCTATTTCATTGAAATATTCGACTATTTTAACCTTTGAAGATGGAATCAAAAAAGGTGGTTTTGGGAGTGGAGTTTTAGAGTTTCTGAATTCAATTCATTACAAAGGAAATATCACCATTAATGGCTATCCAGACGAATTTATCGAACATGCCTCAATTGTTGAATTAGAACAAATGGTTGGATTAGATGATTCATTTATTTTCGAAATGATTTTATCTTATTCATAATTTTCGGTACGAGAGTTGTAGTTGCAAACGCATCTAATAAATAGGACACAATGAAAAAAATAATTGGTTTATCTTTTATAGCAGTTTTGCTAACGTTGCAATCTTGTGGAACAACAAGTAATATGCAAGAATTCTACACAAAATATAACAATCAGTCTACCGTAATTCCTTTACCATCTTTTGCGCTAAAATTAGCTGGAAAAGCAGGCGGAACAGATTTATTTAATTATTTGAAATCAGCTAAAGTTTTTGTAGTTAGCGATGCAGGACAAGGAAAGCAAAAACGAATCATGAATGATTTGCAATCGTCAATGCGTGGTGAAAAATACGAAAACTTAGTAAAGTTTAAAGCAAAAGATAGTCGTTTGAATATTTCGTTACAAGAAGATGGTGATCGTGTAAAGAAAATGATTTTTGGGATTAATGGCTTTCGTAATGTATTGGTAATTGATTCGAAATTAGATATTCCACGAACAGATTTAGATAAAATTTTAGACAAGGTTTCGGCTGAAGATATTGCAGATTTAGCAGATATTTTGAAATAATATAAAAAGTCAGCTAAT
>NZ_CALGVK010000087.1:0-3929 GCF_937930195.1 uncultured Empedobacter sp. | reverse complement strand
ATCTTCTTTTCTCGAGAGCGGAATATCATATCTCATTTTTCGAAAAACATTAATCAAGGTCACCACATCTTTTTCACAGTAATCTTTAATGCGTTCGACATTATTTTCGTCATAATAAACCTTTGCGACCTGCGAACCATCTATATCATCTTTTGGCGTAGGAATTTCGAATACATTGGCTAATAAATCCAACGATGTATAATTTTTATAATCGCCAAATTTCCATAATTCCATGGTATCTAAATGCTGAACTTCCCAAGGTTTTTTGCCAAATAATTGTAGAATTGCAGGAATTTCAATTTGATTAATCATCATTCGGCGAGCGATGTAAGGAAAATCAAATTCTTTTCCATTATGTGCACATAATAGATGATCTGGTTTGAAAAAATTTTCAATTAACATCGAATTAAAATCTTCTAACAATTTCTTTTCGTCGTGTCCATAGAAGCTTTTGATGTGAATAAATGAATCTTTGACAACAATCCCTACAGAAATACAAACAATTTTACCAAATTCAGCCAAAATGCCTGCACGTTCATGGTAAAATTCTTCTGGAGAAATTTCATTATTATTACGTTGATAAGCTGTTTTCTTTTCCCAAAGCGCTTTTGTTCTGTCTGATAAAAGGTTCCAATCATCTGTTTGTGGAACCGTTTCGATGTCTAAAAATAATATTTTACTGTAAGGAATTCGTTGGATCATTTTCTTTTATTTTTTGATTAATACGCATCGCTTCGTCAACTAATCGATAAACATCACCATCGGCTATTGGATGGTTATTTGGAAGATCATTATGTGTTTTCCCTGTTCGGGCAATTACTATTTTTTCTGACGGAATTACAATGACACGTTGTCCCAAATGTCCTAACATTGCATAAAAAGGTGTCTTGTAATCGTAATCCATCCAAACAGAATAACCATAAATTTTTGGTTCATTTGGTTCGAACGCTTTTTTGTTTGGTAAAACCATTTTCTGTACAAATGTAGAATCTAAGATCTGTTTTCCATACCAATTTCCATCATTCAGTAACAATTGTCCAAGCTTTGCAAAATCGCGAGTTGTCGCATTGAAACAACAGTAGGTCTTTTCCATTCCCTTTGGATTGTCTTTGGACCATTGTGCATCCATTTCCATTCCCATAGGTTGCCAAAACTCTTCTTGGAAATATTGCGATAACGATTTATTTTCAATAGCACGTTCAATAACGATTCCTAATAATTGTGTATCACTCGACTGGTATTTAAAATGTTTTCCTGGTTGAGAAACAAATTTTCGATCTAACATTTGTTTCACAATATCATCTCCATAATACGCTTTTGCAGTAGGATTAAGAGGAAAATAATAATCTTCATCCCAATCATATCCTGATGTCATAGCAGATAAATCGCCAATTGTACATTGCGAACCAAATCGATCATCTTTAAATTCTGGAATAAAATCAGTGATTTTTTGATCTAAGCTTTTGATGTAACCTTGCTCTATTGCTTTTCCTAACATCATTGTCGTAAATGTTTTTGCCATCGAAAACGAATTGGTAATATCATTTTGTGCATAACCGTTAAAATAATATTCGCTCAGAATCTGATGATCTTTGATGATAACAAATCCAGCTGTACCAAAATCTTTCATCTCTTTTTCAAAGTTAACTGACAAAGGAAATTGATTATAATCCAAATGTTGATGCCAAACTCGCGGAGAACCTGCCAAAATTACATTATTGTCAAAATCTTTGTAGTCATTTATATTAGCTGTTTTTTCACCTTTCATATAAGTTAATTTTACACCACGAAAAATGTAATCATTCCCTGTTGCATAAAGAGTTAGAATTAATACGCAAATGATTATAATGAACCATTTTATTATTTTCCAAAGTATTTTCATCTCAAAAAATTATAATCTTTTACTAAAATAAGCTTTTACTATTAAATAATGTTAAAATTCTATCACTTCGGAATCGTTTTTGTAGAGTTAATATGTATCTTTATACGAGAAAATAAATCTAAAAAATAAATATTATGGCTTTTGAATTAGCAAAATTACCTTATGCATTTGATGCATTAGAACCTCATATTGACGCAAAAACAATGGAAATTCACCATGATAAACACCATGCTGCGTACACAAATAACTTAAATGCCGCTATTGAAGGAACTGATTTAGCAAATGCTACAATCGAAGAAATCTTAGCTAAAGGTACAGATAAACCAGCTGTTCGTAACAATGGTGGTGGGTTTTACAACCACAATTTATTTTGGGAAATTTTAACTCCAGGTGGAGCGAAACAACCAACTGCTGAAGTTGCTGAAGCAATTAATGCTGCTTTTGGATCTTTCGAAGCTTTCAAAGATGAATTTGCTAAAGCTGCTGCAACACGCTTTGGTTCTGGATGGGCTTGGTTAATCGTAAAAGATGGTAAATTAGTTGTAACATCAACTCCAAATCAAGATTCTACTTTGATGCCAGTTGCTGATGTACAAGGATTCCCTGTTTTAGGATTAGATGTTTGGGAGCATGCTTATTACTTAAACTACCAAAATCGTCGTCCTGATTATATCGAGGCTTTTTTCAATGTAATTAACTGGGATAAAGTTGCAGAAAGATTTGCATCTGCTAAATAATAAGGTTTAAAATTTTAAACAATATAAGACTTGTGTAGAAATACGCAAGTCTTTTTTTATCTTTGGAAAATGGGAATAATTATTTTAGAGAATATAAAAATTTATTCGAATCACGGATGCTTAGAAGAAGAAGCAAGAATTGGTTCGGATTATTTGGTTGATTTGGAAGCACATGCCGATTTTACAAAAGCATGTGATTCGGACGAGTTAGTTGATGCCTTGGATTATGTATCCTTAAATAAAATTGTAAAGGAAGAAGTGGGTGTTCGATCTAAATTGTTAGAACATGTTTGTAAAAGAGTATTAGATCGTATAGGTCAAGAACTTACGAATGTGACTTATGCTAAAGTAAAATTGTCTAAGCTGAATCCTCCTATTGGTGGGCATGTAGAAAAAGTAAGTATTATTTTAGAAAAAACATATTAAAGTTTTTTTTTCTGAAAATATTACTATATTTGCAGTCCAAAAGAACGGGAATGGTTCCTTGACCGAGAGGCTAGGTAGCGGTCTGCAAAACCGTCCACAGCGGTTCGAATCCGCTAGGAACCTCAAAAGCTTTAATCAATTTGATTAAAGCTTTTTTTATTTTCCGAAAACTTATTACATAAACAACACCAAACTCACAGCCATCACAAACATACCGATAACGATACCGTAAGTAGATAATTTTTTTCCGGCATATTCTTTAGCAGTTGGAATTAGTTCATTAATCGAAATATACACCATCATTCCAGCAACACTTGCGAAGATTGCTCCGAAAATTGATTCATCAAAGAATTGCAAAAGGACAAAATATCCGATTAAAGCGCCAATTGGTTCTGTTAATCCTGAAAGAAAAGAATACCAAAAAGCTTTCTTTCTATTTTTTGTTGCATAATATATAGGTATCGCTACTGCGATTCCTTCTGGAATGTTATGTATGGCAATTGCGGCAGCGATTGAAATGCCGTAGGTAGGATTTTCTAATGCAGAAAGAAAAGTGGCTAAACCTTCAGGGAAGTTGTGAATAGATAATGCCAAAGCAGAAAACATTCCTAATCGTAAAAGTTTTTGATCGGTTGTTTCTGTTTTATTTTCTTCGTGGTGATGATGTGGTAAAATTTTATCAATTAGAATAATAATTAATATTCCTATAAAAAATCCCAATAAAGTATAACTGTAACCTAACTTTTCTCCAAAAACAGCGGATAAAGATAATCGTGCTTTTGTTAAAATTTCTACAAAAGATACATATAGCATTACTCCAGCAGAAATCCCTAACATCACACCTAAAAATTTTGGATTGAATTTTTTGTACAATAAACACAAAA
>NZ_CALGVK010000086.1:0-16409 GCF_937930195.1 uncultured Empedobacter sp. | reverse complement strand
AGGAAATTGATGGCCCTTTAGCAAACAATTATATTTTGACTAAAAAGTAGTTAGATATATTGTTAATAAGTTTTTTAATCAAAAAAAAAACGGAAAAGAAAACTTTACCGTTTTTGTTTTTGATTATCTTCTAATACACCAATTTTAATCCTACACCAAATTTCATATCGCTGTCATAATGTGTTCGGATGTGCATATTTTTATTTAAGATGTAACTTAATTCTCCCATATATTCTTTATCAGTATTCCACATAAAACCTGCTCTTACACGTTTTGAAATCGGAATATCTTTGCGCATTAATTGTAAACGCACTTTTCCTGTGTGGTAAATTTCGGTCTGAAAATCAATCAACATTGGTAATTTATACACAAAACCTGCACTGAATAAACCTTTATTTCGAGCTGTTTTTTGTCCAAAAATATTTTTTTCTACTTTGTGACGTTTCGTTCGATGTTGATTCCAATCAAATCCAATGAACGCTTGTAAAAACTGATTCTTCCCAAAATATCTTCCCAAATGTGTTTCCACTTCGTAGCCATGTTCAGGTTTGTAACCAATTCCCCATTCCGAAGTCAGTGCCCAACGTGCATCTTGTACCATAAACGATCCATCTAAACCATTTGTTGCAAAGTCATTTTCAGCCATAAAATGTTTCATATTGCTATCCATTTGCAACATTTTATACATTTTTGCTTGATCGTGAATATATGGATTCTGATAATCTCCAACTTCAAAAACACGGTTCATTCCTGCCATCATGTGATACAAAATATGACAATGGAAAAACCAATCACCTTCTGTATTTGCTTGAAATTCGATTACATTCGTTTCCATTGGCATAATATCCAATACATTTTTCAACGGTGAATATGCGCCATTTTTATTAATCACTCGAAAATCGAAACCATGTAAATGCATTGGGTGGCGCATCATGGAATTATTGTACAACGTAATGCGTAAAATTTCGCCTTTTTTAACTGGAATTTTATCTACTTCAGACAATACTTTATTGTCCATACTCCATACATACCGGTTCATATTTCCTGTTAATTCAAAACGCATTTCTTTTACAGGTGCATCTTTTGGAAGTTCTGTGTTTTCAGGAGCTTTTAGCATTCCGTAATTTAAGGTCACAATATTTGAAGATGAATTTCCATGAGCAGAATGATCACTTTCTTTATTCTTTTTTCGAGTTTTTTTATTCGATTCGCCTGTAATTTCAGGATACATTACCGTATTCATATCCATTTGTTGCAAACTCATTTTCATACCCATATCATTCATCGAACCGTCCATGTTCATCATGTCGTTCATCATCTTCATTCCTTCAAAGTATTTTAATTTCGGGAGTGGTTCTATCAGTTGTTTTTTTCCATCACCAAGAAATAACGAAGCTGAACCTGTTCTGTCTTCCGAAGTTGCTTGAAATTCATATGAAATACCTTCTTCTGGAATCGTCACAACCACATCATAGGTTTCGGAAACACCAATAATCAAACGATCTACGTCTAAAGGCTCTACATCATTTCCGTCGTTGGCAACTACTGTAATTTTTCCTCCCGCATAACGCAACCAAAAATAAGATGATGCACCACCATTCGAAATTCGTAGGCGGACTTTATCGCCAGCTTTAAATTGCTTTAATTGACTTTCATTTGCTCCGTTTATTAAAAATTTATCATAAAACACATCACTCACATCCATAGCCAGCATACGCTTCCATTCGTTGATGATTTTCGTTCCAAAATGACCTTCTCGTATTGCTTCTGCATAACTTTGCGTAGATCCTTTTTTGATTCCTGCCCAATCGTTTGCATTGTGTAACATTCGTTGAATATTTCTTGGATTAAGATCTGTC
Organism: uncultured Empedobacter sp.; assembly: GCF_937930195.1. NCBI lineage: Bacteria > Pseudomonadati > Bacteroidota > Flavobacteriia > Flavobacteriales > Weeksellaceae > Empedobacter > uncultured Empedobacter sp. The sequence continues at coordinate 14,550 of NZ_CALGVK010000086.1, read as the reverse complement.
CATTCGCTCAACATCACGTTAACAACAGGTAGATCATCAATTCCTTTTCTGAACGTTGGGTCGTTGGCATGTTTTTTCAACACCATCGATCCATACATTCCAATCTGTTCTTGATAACCCGAATGACTGTGATACCAGTGTGTTCCGTTCTGAATAATTGGAAACGAATAGGTAAACGTTTCACCAGGTTTTATTCCGTCTTGTGTTAACATAGGTACACCATCTTCCTTATTTGGCAACCACAAGCCGTGCCAATGCAACGAGGTATCTTCTTTCAATTGATTATGTACACGAATAACAGCCGTATCGCATTCAGTAAACTCTAAAGTTGGCATTGGAATTTGACCATTTACTGCAATTGCTTTACGTTCTTTTCCCGAATAATTAACAATGGTATCATGTACATACAAATCATATTCGACACGTTTTTGAGCAATAACAGATATAGAAAAAGCAATAATAGAAATAAAAATAAATTTTCTCATAACTTTTATTTTATCTGATTAAACTTTCTATAATTCTCTTCATTCTCAAAATAATCAACATTTCCCATTTGATCCTTCAAAACGATATACGCATTTGCTTTATCAACTTTTTTATTCGTAAACGGATCAATTGCAGAACGAGCACTTTCATCATTTGGAATTCTTTCTACACACATATTACAACAACCGTAATATGTTTTCCCGTCATAAGGCACTTCGAACTGATCTTTTCCCATATAAGCGTTGTTTACCATACAAACTTGACTATTTGGTACTTTATCTCCTACATTATAAGCAACAAGATTCGATACGTCTTGGTGAGCAACTATATGTTCGGTAGGAGAAATTTCTGTTTGATTTTCATCGGCTTTATTTTGACAAGAAACCAAAACTATTGTTGATAAAAAAGCGATTCCTAAAAGTGATTGTATATTTATCATTTGTTTCTATTTTAGAGTTTCTATTGTACTTCCACATGTTAACATTTGATTCCCGTAAAAAGGATTTTTGATGGATGAATCTTTACTCAACCAATTTGAACCTCCTTTAAACATGGGACAATTTTGGTAATAAATGGAATAACCTAAATTTTCTTTTTGAGCTAATTTGTACATTGGTTCAGATAATTTCGCAAACAATTCGCGTTGTTTTTCAATGTTTTTTTCATGAGAAATTTGTTTTGAAATGGATTCTAAATCCTTTAAAACATCCATCCAAACCATATGTGTTTCATGCGAAAGTTTTCTCATTTCTACTTTAGAAATTGATTGAGAAAAAGCCGTTATTTGTGTTGAAATTTCATTTGCATTCCCTGCAACAAAAGCATCTTTTAATAAAAAATATGCATCAAAAACCAAAGAAAGTTGATTTTGATTCACTTCATTTTTCACTTGATGTTGGTCAGCATGATTCATTTCTTGATGATTTATTACCATTTTTTTATCGCGTGGGTATTGACAATCTTGTCTTAATTTTAGATACGCTTCATCTGGAGCAAAATATTCAGAATTATCAAAACCTGACAAAGCGATATTCTTTAAAATTTCGTTTGAAGTTGTTTTGGTTGGATCATAAGAAATCGTGGCGATTTGAGAAGTCGTGTCGTAAGATACTTTCGAAATACGTTTTTGATTTCCTACATTTTCGATTAATTCCTTAGCTGAATTACAATTACTTCTTACCTCGAATGATTTCGTTTCAAGATTTTTGCTTTGCGCATTTACCACAAAAGCAAAAAGATTGACGATTAAAAACAAACTATATTTTATCATACTTTTATATTTTATCAATTGACTTTCTGTTGTGTTTACTTAATTGTTTAAAAACAGAAGGCGTTAAACCTGTTACTTTTTTAAATTGAGCACTGAGATGCGCCACGCTCGAATAGTTTAATTGAAAAGCTATTTCGCTCAATGATAATTCGTCATAAACCATCAACTCCTTGACTTTTTCTATCTTTTGCTGAATAAAATACTTCTCGATTGTTTGTCCTTCCATTTCCGAAAAAAGATTGGAAATATATTTATAATCTGCAGATGTTTTCTCGCTCAAAAAATCTGATAAATTCACTTTCAGTTCGCTATTTTCTTGATGAACTAATTGAATAATCAATGTTTTACTTTGCTCGATTAACTTACTTCTCTTATCATCAATCAATTCAAAACCAACTTCTTCTAACTCTTCTTTTATTTGATTCAATTTTTCAGAATCGATTGGATTTGTTAACTCAACTTCACCTAATTCGATATGATTTGCTTCGATTGCATTCATTTTCAAAATTCGTCCAACCACCACTTTACAGCGATGACAAACCATATTTTTTATAAATAATTTATTTACATTTTCCATTTGAATTATTTTTTGTGAGTCCTATTAAATCTACAATTTATCTATTACAAATTTCGTTCTTCTTTTAGCTTTATAATTTATATAATTCGGAAGATGATGTATATAATTTTCGTAAAATGATTTTCTATTAGAATAAAAACTTGTTCTCTATATAATTTATCTTCAATTGCTGAATAGATTTTGTAGTTTTGTGCTCTATAAAAAAAGCTAAAATGCAAGGACCAATCGGTGTTTTTGACTCTGGTTATGGAGGTTTAACTGTTTTTAAGGAAATTCAGAAAAAAATGCCTCAATACGATTATATCTATTTAGGTGACAATGCACGTGTTCCATATGGAATTCGTTCGTTTGAAACGGTTTATGAATACACAAAAGAATGTGTGTTTAAACTATTTGACTTAGGTTGCAACTTGGTAATTTTAGCTTGCAACACAGCTTCCGCCAAAGCGTTGAGAACAATTCAACAAAATGATTTGCCCGAAGGGAAAAAAGTTTTAGGCGTTATTCGGCCAACAACCGAATCTATAAATGAATATACGATCAACAATAAAGTTGGAATTTTAGCGACACAAGGAACTGTTTTGTCTGAATCGTATAAAATCGAAATTAATAAATTTCATCCAACAATAGATGTTTTTCAACACGCATGTCCACTTTGGGTTCCTTTGGTCGAAAACAATGAAATTAACAGTAAAGCTGCGCATGATATTGTGGAAAAAGACATTAAACGCTTATTTTCTCAATCTTCAGAAATTGATACTATTGTTTTAGCATGTACGCATTATCCTTTGTTGTTACCAGTTATCAAAACATACGTTCCTAATCATGTGACGATTCTTTCGCAAGGAGAATTGGTCGCGAATAAATTAATGGATTATTTGAAACGTCATCCAGAAATTGAGAATAATTGTTCTAAAAATAGTTCGCTAACCTTTTATACAACTGACAATGCTGAAAACTTTGAGGCGAATACGACTATTTTTTATGGTCAACCTATTAAAGCATCGCATTTAGAAGTTTGATTTTTTTTCCAATATATAAAACAAAAAACCGAGCAAAGTTGCTCGGTTTTTCTATTCAATTAAGAAACTAAGCTACAGTTTCTACATTTAAAATTTCATATTTTTTTACTCCATCAATTGTTGGCCATTCTACTACATCACCTGTTTTATAACCAACTGTTGCTAAACCTTCGTCCATCAAAATTGAGTGACGATTCTTTTTTGGTTTTGCTTTATCTGGACCTACGAAGTTTAATTGATATTCTTGATTTGAATTCAATTCTTTAATCGTTACTTTTTTCCCAACAGAAACAATATTATCAGCCATATCGCGACGAAGAATTTGCTCTGCATGTCTTAATTCTTGCGTTAAAATATCTTCCTGTTCTGCTGTTACTTTTTTTCTTCTTAAATGGTCTTTAATTAAATCGTATACACCTGTTGTTAAAATAATATTTGTTGTCATTGTGATAAATTCTTAGTTTTTTTTCAATATTTCGAAGTCGACTTTTAAGACCCAACTATCAAATGATATTAAAGTTTAGAACGCTACAATTTGATACAAATCTCCTTTCAGAAAATTGAAAATAATTGATAATTAAAATAAATACGGAGGTTCCCTGTCTTGGATCGTGACAGGGACTATTTTATAAACTCTTTCGAGCGTCTTAAGAAAGTATCATCATGCAAATATGCCAACGACAAAAACAACCAAGATTGGTTGTTTCTTCTGTATATGTCGATATAATTTGCCATAATTTTTATCATATGAACTTCAAAGTTACGATTTCTTTATGAGATAAAAAACACAACACTTATCCGATTAATTGAAAGTGAATTTTGTAGGAAAACTGATAATGTTCATTCTAAAATTAATAAAAACTAACTAATTTTATAAAAATTTTAAACGATTGAAATCTTACTTATTCATCATTACTGTTGTCCTGATAACGTGTAGACCATTGCTACCGGTTATCGACTATTTGGTGAATTATGAAACGATTTCGAATGAATATTGTGTTAATATAGAACGTCCAGAATTAATGTGTAATGGAGTTTGCTACCTAAAAGAACAGATTTCTAAAACTATTGATGATGAACAAAATGACACAAATAAAACTCAAATTTCTTTACGTACTATTGATTATTTTGTATATCAACCCACTGTACTAATACCTATACTTCATATCATTAAACCTACTGAAAGAGTTTCTACTTTTCAATTAGCTTTCGAAACTCAATATCAATTGGATCAACAACTACAACCTCCAATTTGTTAAAAAACCCTTGATTATTATATTTTTTTATCATTAACATTTTATCAATTTGACATTTCATATAAGATTTGTTAAAAGCTTCAATTGTTTTATGATTGCATTGTTTGTGCTTTTAATTGGCTTTCGCTCATTAATTCCTTTCACTGTGTTTTTTAGTGTACAAGAAAAAATTGTTGAAGAATATTGTATAAATAAAGAACGACCAGAAATGCAATGCAATGGAAAATGTTATTTGTCTAAGCAATTAAACGAAACAGAACAGCATGCTGATTCTCTTTTGGTTAAAAATATTCGATTTACGGAAAATTATCTGCATTTCGAATACTTAGAAATTCCATTTATAAACGATTTTATCGTTACCATAAAACATCGGTACTTTTGGCAATCATTCTATTCTATCAATTGGGTTTTTGAGTATTTAAAACCTCCTATTGTTTAATTTTTATACCACTAATTATTCTCTGAAAACTATGATTGTTTTTGGAAAGCATTTTTATTCAAAAAAATTAAAACAAATATCAAAATGAAAACAATTAAATATTTTCTCCATTTATCATTTATCGCATTATTTACTTTATTAACTTCTTGTAATACAGACGATGATGATTTCTCTGAAATCAATTCAACAGAAACAGGTAAAATTCAATTAAAGTTTGAAAATGGATTTGATAATTTAGGAGGAATTGTTTTAGATCAAACAACACAAACTTCATCTAACGGGCAGAAACATAAATTCACCATGTTAAAATATATTATTTCTAACGTTACATTAATTGACGAGAAAGGAAACGAATTTGATTACCATAAAAATGATCCTGATAAAGGTGCTTTTGTTGTTAATCAAGATTCTGCAATAGCAAATGTGGTTTATTTAAATTTAGATGATATTCCACAAAACAAGTACACTAAAGTACGATTTGGACTTGGTGTATCACAAAAAGCTTATTTATTAGGTCAAACTGGACAGGCTACTTTTTGGGAAAAAGCCAAGAAAAATGGAATGACTTGGGCTTGGGCTGCAGGTTATGTTTTCTTTAAAATAGAAGGTTTTTATGGTAAAAATACACCTGATACATTCTTCCTAACTCATACAGGAAATATGGGAGATATTGACAAAAATAATGTACCAGATCTGTACCGAGAAGTCACGTTAGATTTACCAACTTCTGCGCGAGTGACTTCTAAAATTAAACCATCTATTCATATTATGGCAAATTTGAATACGTATTTAAGTGGTGATCATCAATTAACATTAGATGAATCTAACAACAATGTAATGGGATCTTCAGACTTTGCTCAATTGGTTACAGATAACATGCAAAAGATGTTTCGAGTTAGTCATGTACACAACGATCAACAATATCAATAATGTTCACAGCGGTGTTTTTAAACACCGCTAAATTCTATCACAATGAATAAAATTATAACAATTATACTGGGGATATTCATCTTATTTAGTTGTAATGACGATGATATTGATTATGGTCAAATTGTAGATGAACCTTACCAATTAGAATTCCCTTCTTATTTTCCTCAACTAACCTTTGATACGGATAAATATCCACTCACTAAAAATGGAGTTGAATTAGGGAAAAAATTATTTTATGAAGGTCGATTATCTCGAAACAATACAATTTCGTGCGCTTTTTGTCATATTCAGGAAGATGCATTTACCCATCACGGGCATCCTGTCAGCCATGGAATTGATGATCGAGTAGGAATTCGAAATGCTCCACCTATTCAAAACTTGGCATTTCTAAATCGGTTTATGTGGGATGGCGTGATTCATGATTTAGCTCAACAACCAATTTCACCTATCACAGCTGAAGAAGAAATGGATAGCACTTTCCCCGAAATCATTAAAAAACTCTCCGATGATGCTAACTACCGAAATATGTTTAGAAATGCTTTTGGAGATGATCAAATTAATGCCAATCGAATTCTTAGTGCTTTAGGACAATTTATGGCTTCTGTGGTTTCAAAGGATTCCAGATACGATCAATTTTTGAGGAAAGAAATAAATTTAACTGAAACCGAAGGTAAAGGGTTACAACTCTTTCAACAAAAATGTTCGAGTTGTCATAAAGGTGCTCTTTTAACGGATGAATCTTTTCGAAATACTGGAATGTATTATAACAAACAACATAAAGATGGAGGGTTGTATCGCGTCACATTAGATTCTGCTGATTTTATGAAATTTAGGGTTCCAAGTTTACGTAATATTGAAATGACTAAACCTTATATGCATGATGGTCGTTTCTATAGTTTAGAAGCTGTTTTGGACTTCTACTCGGATGGTGTACAAAATAATCAACATTTGGATCCTCAGCTTAAACAAAATGGTCAAATTGGAATACCTATGACCGATCAAGAAAAAAAGGCAATTATTGCTTTTCTAAAAACATTAAACGATTACTCTTTTATTCATAATCCTGCTTATGCAGAATTCTAAAAACTATTCAAATGAAAGTCTATATAAATCTAATTTTAGCTCTAATCATTTTTCCTGTTTCATTATTAGCACATACAGATAATGATTCTATCTTAGTGTCTTCTCCTAATGAATTAGAATTAGATTGTGATGCTTGCGGCTGTTCAGCAACTTCAACTTCCAATGGAATTGAAAACCTTATCAATTCAAACTATATTGGTGTTCGATACCTTCATCAATATTACAAAGCCAAAGAAGATGCTTTTTCTACTAAACGTACGCAGAAACAACATTTCAATACCATTTTATTATGGACGAGAATTCCAATCAATTCTAAAATCGATATCAATGCGAGTATCCCTTATCATTTTCATCAAAAAGATGGTGAAAAATCAACCTCTATTTCTGGTATTGGCGATTTGAATATGATGGGGATTGTTAAAATTGTAAATTCCAATTCGAACTCGAACGAATTAAAACATGGATTAAGTGCAGCAGTTGGCGTTAAAATTCCTATTGCAAAATTCGATCAAAAAAATGCTCAAACAACCAATCCAAGTTTTCAATTAGGTACAGGAAGTTGGGATACTCAATTTGGTTTAAATTATCAACTAACGTATAAAAATTCGGCTATACAATTGGTCACAGATTACAATTTGAAAGGAGAAAATAAGAACAAATATAAGTTCGGAAATCAATGGAATCAATTGATACAACTGCAACATCTTTTAGTAAGAAATGACAATAAGTTTCTTGGAAAAATCGGTTTCCAAAACGAACTTTATAATAAAAATGAACAATTTGGAGAATCTATTCCTAATTCGTCTGGAAATGCTCAATTTGTAAAATTAGGATTGGAAGCGGCTGTTCAAAAAATAAATTTTGGAATAGAATATTTTCAACCTTTACATTCTAATCTAAATTCTGGAGAAATTGAAGTGAAAAACAGAATAGGTTTCTTTTTAAATTATAATTTATTTCAATCTAAAAATCAATAAAATCCAATAAAAAAAATGTGGAAAATGTGATTTAATAAAAAAGCTTTCGAGATATTCGAAAGCTTTTTTTATGATTTGAAGTGTAAATTTTATTTAAACAAAAGGTGTTTTAACAACTTCTGCTAATACATTTTTATCACGAATTTGGATTCTAATTGTTGTACCAACTTTCGCGAAATCTGTATGAACATACGCCAAACCAATCCCTTGTTTCAACATCGGAGATTGCGTTCCAGAAGTTACGATACCAATTGTATTTTCGTTATCATCAACTACTTTATAATCGTGACGAGGAATTCCTCTTTCAATCATTTTAAATCCAACCAACTTCTTCTCCACTCCAGCTTCTTTTATTGCGCTTAGAATATCCGAAGAGATAAAATTTGTATCCAATTTCGTCACCCAACCTAATCCTGCTTCAAACGGATTTGTATCATCGTTGATATCATTCCCATACAAACAATATCCTTTCTCTAAACGTAACGTATCGCGTGATGCCAATCCACAAGGTTCGATATCAAAAGACTGACCTGCTTCCATCACTTTATCCCACATTTCGTTAGCTGCTTCATTTGCGAAATAAATTTCGAAACCACCAGAACCTGTATAGCCAGTTGCTGAAATTATTACATTGTCAATTCCTGCAAATTTTCCTACAACAAAATGATAAAAAGGAATTTCTGCTAAATTGATATCTGTTAACGCTTGCATAGCTTCGATTGCTTTTGGTCCTTGAATCGCTAACAAAGACATTTCATCTGATTTGTTTGTTAACTCAGCTCCAAACGTATTGTGTTTGTTCATCCATTCCCAATCTTTATCGATATTAGAGGCATTTACAACTGCTAACCATTCGTCATCAGACATTTTATAGATAATCAAATCATCTACAATACCTCCTTTTTCGTTTGGCATTGCATTATATTGCGCTTGACCAATCGCAACTTTCGTTACATCATTCGTCAATAAATGTTGTAATAATTCTGTTGATTTCTCTCCTTTGATAAAGAATTGTCCCATGTGAGAAACATCAAAAACACCAACTTTTTCGCGAACCGCAAAGTGTTCTTGGTTAACACCTGCGTATTGCACTGGCATTTCATATCCAGCAAAAGGAACCATTTTCGCACCTAAATCTTTGTGCTTTTGGTTTAATGCAGTTACTTTCATTGTTTGTTTGCTTTGAATAAGTTTATAATTCTCCCAAAAATAAGGAAATAATTGTTAGGAAAATTTCTTAAATACTAAGTTTATCTAATTTTATGAATAATTTTCAAATCTCCTTTAGTTGCTTTATAAGGCTCAAAACGCATTATTGATTTTCCTTTACCAAATTTGTTCATAAACTTTTCGTTTATCTGACCTGATAATTTTTTAGGTTGACAACCTTCGCAAGGAATAATCAAAATAGTATCGTTTACTTTTCCTTTTACTTTTACAATTTCGTACGAATAATCTGTATCCAAACGAGAATTAATGGTATTTTCAATTGGTCGGTCAAAGCTATTTACAAAAAAAACTTGACGATTTTTATTGCTACCAATAATAATTGCGATACCAACTAAAATCAATAAAACGACAATTGATAGGGTTAAAATTTTTTTAAAGTCCATCTTTTTGGTTAATTCGTAGTTTAAAAGTAATAATTCATTCCGAATGAAAAAAATATTCATTTTATTTCCTATCTTTTTAGTCCTATTTACATTGATAATGAATAGTTGTACAAAGGCAAAAATTACGACAGAAAAAGAGCATGTATCCATCAAAAATATCCAAAATGGAGATTTAATCTTTGTTGGAGCATTAACCGAAGAACTTTCGGGTGCAATAAGTAGAGCAACAAAAATTTCGGATCAAACAAATTTTGATCATGTTGGATTAATTGAAAAAACGACTGATTCTATTTTTGTTTTGCATGCTGCGCCAATGGGCGGATCGCAACGCGAAGAAATTAATCATTTTTACAACTCGCAAACAGAAAAAAATAATCAAATTGTTATTTATCGATTAAAAAAAGAATACCAATCGACGATTCCGAACGCAATTGTAAAAGCGAAAACCATGTTAGGAAAACCTTATAATTGGTTGTATATTTTGAATGACGATGAATTATATTGTTCAGATTTTGTAGAAAGGGCTTTTCGTGATGATAAAGTTTTTGAATTAATTCCAATGAATTTTAAGAACAAAGAAACTGGAATTATTGATGATTTTTGGATAGATTTTTATCGTAAAAAAGGAAAAGAAGTTCCACAAGATGAACCTGGAACAAATCCAAATCAATTGGCAACTTCTGAAAAATTAATTCGAATTGGGGCGTTGAAATTATAATTCATTTTAAAATAATTTAAACTTAATTAATGAAAAATTATAAAAAACTATTGGATAAATCAATCTGTCTAATTCTTGAAAATACAAATAAAGAAAATGATATTCAAGTATTATATGGCAAAGTCTTAATCGATATAAATGATTCATACTATTTTACAGATGATAAATCTGAGATTAATTTAACTCTTGAAAAAGAAGATTTAGAAAATGCTAAAGAAATAACTTCCGCAGATAAAAAAGAACATGAAATATTTAAAAACTCTGATTATTCTATTTGGATTATCGTAAACATTATCGAAATTGATGAAGCGACTAATGACATGAAAAAAACTAATATGAAATGGGAATAATCCCTACTTTTACCAGATGAAGCAAAACATCATTTATTCTGTTCTATTTTTTTGTGTCTTATTTGGGCTAAAATATTTTTTCGATAAAAGCGACATGCAATCCATGTTGATTAGTTCGGGAATTGGTACGGCAATCTTTTTTATTTACCGTGCTATAATTAGACAAAAATTATACAAACAAAAAGACCAAGAAAACTAATTTCCTTGGTCTTTTTTTATTGCGTTCATTGCTTCTTCTATATGCAGATTTGCTGTATTAGAAACGATATGTTTAATTAATTTTCCTTGTTTATTAAAGACAAATGTTTCGCGTGGCGTAATCAGTCCTAATTTCTTTTTGATTCCCAATAACTTTGTCAATTTTGCACCTTTATCAGAAAGTAGCGGAAAGTTAAGTTGATGTTTGGTATAAAACTTTTCGTGAGAAGATGTTGATTGTCCATTAATCCCGACGACAACAGTATCCAATGCTTTAAAATCTGCATTCACATCTCGGAATTGACACACTTCTTTGGTACACATTGGCGTAAAATCCATTGGGTAAAAAAACAAGACAAAATATTTTTTGTATAAAAATTCGTCCGAATTAAACCAATTTCCTTTGTTATCTTCCAACGAAAAAGTTGGGATGTGATCACCTATTTTCATTCGCCTGTATATTCTACAAAATTACGCGGAGTTTCGTATAAAGTCACTTTCAATTCTAAATCTGAAGCTAATTTTGCACGAATTTTATTCCATATTAAAATCACAATATTCTCGGCTGTTGGATTTACATTTTTGAATTCTTCGATGTCTACATTCAGATTTTTATGGTCTAAATAATCTTCCACTTCAACCGCAATGATTTTTCGTAATTCATCTAAATTCATTACAAATCCTGTTTCTTGATCAACTTCACCTTTCACCGCAACAATAATTTCGTAATTATGTCCGTGATAATGGGGATAAGAACATTTTCCGAAAACTTCAAAATTTTGTTCCTCGCTCCAATTTTTATTAAATAATCGGTGGGCAGCGTTAAAATGTGCTTTTCTGTTGACAGTAACTTTCATCTGTTATAATTTTTATTCTTCGATATACGAAACGTAATGTTCAAAAATAATTTTGAACCAAGCGGTATAATTTTGAGGATTTTTTTCCATATCCTTTTTCAAATCATCCAATTCAACCCAACGATAAGCCATCACTTCTTCGGGATTCAATTTTGGGTCTTCATCAAATGTACCGATAAACACATGGTCCAATTCATGTTCGATCAAATCGTTTTCTAAATGAGCTTTGTAAATAAAATTAAATTTATACTCTAATTCACAATCAAACCCCATTTCTTCTTGCAATCTTCTATGTGCTGCTTCTTCGTATGTTTCGTTATCACGCGGATGACTACAACACGTATTGGTCCACAACGTAGGCGAATGATATTTACTTGCAGCTCGTTGCTGAATCATCAATTCACCTTTCGAATTGAATACAAAAACAGAAAATGCCCGATGTAACAAACCTGCGACATGTGCTTGTTGTTTTTCCATCAATCCTAATTTTTGATCATCTTGATCAACTAAAACTACGAATTCTTTCATGTAACAAAAATAACCTTTTAAATAGGATTAAAAAAGAAGTTCGATTTCTTTGTGTTTAAATTCTCTTAATTCTTGATTGATCTCAATCAGTAAATTTCCTGCCTCATTTACATCCAAAATGGTTCCTTCAACTAATTCACCATCTACTCTAAATGTTGAAATTTCATCTTTTCGAAATAAATTATCTAAATAGGTTTGATGTATTTTTTCGAAATTCTTGTGTTCTAAGTCTCTATATTCTTGTTCAAAAAAATGCATTAAATCTGACAAAATTTCCTCAATGTCATATTTTTTGTCAGTTACTTTACAGATTGATGTAGCTTTTGGTAAGTGATTAAAATCAGTTTGATTAACATTTATTCCTATACCAATTATAGAATTCATCACTTCATTTGATCGGTGATTTTCGATTAAAATTCCACAAACTTTTTTATCCTTCAAAATGATATCATTTGGCCATTTTACGTTAGTTTTCGGGTGAAATTGTTTTAAAAATAGACAAATAGCATTTGAAACCCATTGATTAAAATAAATTAACTCTTGAAAACTATAATCCGTTTTCAGTAAAAAACTAAAGGTCAAATTTTCTCCTGCCACAACTTTCCATTCATTCCCAGCGTAACCTTTTCCTTTTGTTTGATTTTTAGCATGTATGACAGTCCAACTATTGGCATCTTTTTTGGACAATTCGACCAAGAACTCGTTCGTATTAGGCAAAGAATCAAAACTAATTAAATACATTTTTTTTACTATTTTTAAAGAGTGGTTAAAGTTATTTTAAAAAGTTTAAACTTTAATAAGGATTCACTAAATTTGCGAATTACAAAATAAAAGATGATAGATACTCAATATACAAAAGACTTGCTAGATAGCATTGTTGATGGAATTACAAATGTGAAAGGAGAAGAAATTACGATTTTGGATCTTCGAGAAATTGAAAATGCAATTTGCCAATACTTTGTTATTTGTACAGGAAATTCTAACACTCAAGTTAGTGCAATAACAGGTTCTATAGAAAGAACTGTAAAATCTGAAATGTCAGAAAGACCTTTTCATGTAGAAGGAAGACAAAATAACCAATGGGTTTTAATGGATTACACAAATGTTATTGTCCATGTTTTTCAAAAAGAATACAGAGAATATTACGATATCGAAAGTCTTTGGGGTGATGCTGTAGAGACACGTATCGAAATGGAATATTAATCATAACTGAAACCAAAAAAATTGAAAAAAAATAATTTTAAACCTTCGGGATTTAATCCTACATGGATATATGGTATTATAGGATTATTGCTGATTGCCTTTTTATTATTTTCTGATAATATTGGAGGTGTAGGCGGAACTACTAAAAATATTGACCGTACTACATTCCTTACTTATGTAGAAAAAGGCTATGTTAAAGAGGCAGATTTAGAAAAAGAAACAGGTCGTGTAAGTGTTTACTTAACAGAAGAGGCCTTGAATAATGAAGAATTTAAAAAGTTCAAAAATACAAAGGAAAATTTAAATCCTTTTGCAACAGGAGCTCCAAACTTCACTTTTAATGTAGCAGATGCTGGAAATTTTGAAAAAGATTTTTACGAAAATGTTGAAAAAAGTCCAAATAAAACTGCAAAACTTAATACACTTGTATCAAACGGTTTTGGAGGATTATTTATGAATCTTTTCATTTCATTAATTTTCTTCGGATTAATCTACTTCTTACTATTCAGAAGAATGGGTGGAGGTGGATCTGCTGGCGGAGGTGGCGGAATCTTCTCTGTGGGTAAATCTAAAGCAAAATTGTTTGAAGGTGATGATCACATCAAAACAACTTTTAATGATGTAGCTGGTTTAGAAGGTGCCAAAGAAGAAATAGAAGAAATTGTAGAATTCTTAAAACACCCAGATAAATTCACAAAATTAGGTGGACGTATACCAAAAGGAGCCTTATTAGTAGGACCTCCAGGTACAGGGAAAACCTTATTAGCAAAAGCTGTTGCAGGAGAAGCAAAAGTTCCTTTCTTCTCATTGTCAGGATCAGATTTCGTAGAAATGTTTGTGGGAGTTGGTGCATCTCGTGTACGTGACTTATTCAAAAATGCAAAAGATAAATCTCCTTCAATTATCTTTATTGATGAGATTGATGCAATTGGTCGTGCACGTGGAAAATCTAACTTTACAGGTTCTAATGATGAACGCGAAAATACATTAAACCAATTATTAACAGAAATGGATGGTTTCGGAACAGAATCTAACGTAATTGT
>NZ_CALGVK010000085.1:0-28789 GCF_937930195.1 uncultured Empedobacter sp. | reverse complement strand
CCTATCGAAAAACTAAAATCTACTTGGCCAGTTGCACTTATAACTTGAACATGGCGTTTAATATTTTGATGCAATTTCGAATTTTTATTTAAAATGAAGTGTAACACGAATTACAAATGGGATGATTTTTTTTAAGAAGATAAGTAATTTGCTGTACAGGAAAACTAAATCTATTTTAGACAAAGAAGTGTTTTAGTTTTTTTTCAATAGACTATAAATAATCTTTTTTATGCGTGATTTTTTTAAAAATGAAGATGAAAGAAATAATTAAGATTACTATATATAAATTTTCACTAAAATTAAAATAAATTAATAATAGTAAAATTGCAGAAGATATAAATTTAGAGATTTTAGTAACCATTTTTTTTCATTTCTTTAAAGTAAAAGCAATGATATAAATATTTTATAAATAAAAAAAAATCTAAAAGAAGATTTTAAATTATGTATAATTTTATAAAAGCTCCAAATGTTTTACCAGCTATAAAAATCATAATTGCAGACAAAGTAATTAATCCGATTTTCATAAAATTATAATAAACATTTTTTAAGATTGAATTAGTAATCATACAATTTAAGTTAAAATCTGCATAAAGATAATTATTCTTAATAATTTTACTTACACTTTATTTTACATCAAAATATTTAGGTTAAAATATTAATTTTAAAAAGTGAATTTGTAAATTTTATTTCCCAAGACTCTGTTTTATTTTCTTGTAATTTTTAGAACGAATAATTTTTCCTTTGTCTGTAATTAAAAGTGCAGCGTAGTCTTTTTGTTGATTGATCAATTCTAAACCTTTTCCTTTTCCTAAAACCATGATTGAAGTACTGAAACCATTGCACATTTCAGCATCAGGACCAATAACCGTAACGCTTGTTAAGCCTGTAGAAGGATAACCAGTTTTGGGATTGATGATATGTGAATAACGAATTCCGTCAATTAAAATAAATTTTTCGTAATCGCCAGATGTAGTAACAGCAGCATTTTTCATAACTAAAATATCAGCCATTTTAAAGCGTTTGAACGGGTTTGTAATTCCAATTTTCCAAGGTTCACCATTTGGTTGATTTCCCCAAGTTGTCATATCACCAGAAGCATCTATAATACCAGCTTGTATTCCTAAATTTTGCATATAAGTTCGCGCTTTTTGTGCTGCATAGCCTTTTCCTGTTGATCCAAAACCGATTTTCATTCCAGCTTTTTTTAAGAAAATAGTCGAATTTTTTTCATCAAGTAAGATGTTTTGATAACCAACTTTTTCAATCGCTTTTTTGATTTCATTTTCTGTTGGAATTTCTTCCATCGTGCCATCAAATTTCCAGATTTTGTCCATTGCTGCAAAACTAATATCAAAAGCTCCATTGGTAAGTTGAGAAAAATAAATTGCTCTTTTTGTCAATTCAAAAACTTCTCGATCAACTTTTATTGGTTTGATTCCTGCATTTTGATTGACTTGAGAAACCTGTGAAGTTGGTTTCCAATCTGAAATTAATTCTTCGATTCTAATCATTTCATCAATTGCTTTGTTAATATTTTTTTCGGCAGAAATAGAATCTTTATCAACCAAAGTAATTTGAAAACGACTTCCCATCAAAATTGTGTCTCTAACTCCGACCGTTTGAGCATTCGTCGGAATTAGAGCATACAATAGTATAAAAGTGAATATATTTTTTAGAAATGTATTTTTCATTTATGTTGTATTAGGAAAAGTAAAAATAGTTTAAAATTTCGTCTTAGTTCTCGATATAATTCTTGTCAGAATTACTTGAACTGAAGAAACTTAAACGTTATTTCGAGTGTTTGAAGTATTCGATAAAATTTTTCAAAATTATGGAGAAATAAAACGGAACAAATTCTAATAACAATCCGTCAAAAATTGTCCGTTTGCTTTAAATTCTTCAAATGATTTATTTAAATGCTCTTGACAAATTTCCTCTAACACCTTTTCTACATCATGTTGCATGGCTAAAGCCCCACAAACCATAATAATCCCTTTGTTTTGTAAGGTTTCTGCAAAAAACTTAGCATCTCGATGAACTAAATCCATTACATATTGTTTGTTTTCTTCACGAGAAAAAGCGTTGTGATAGCTTGTTAAATGATTTTTTTCAATTTGTTTTTTTGCAAAATCTTGATATCCTTTTGTGGTAGGATTTAAATGTCGAAAACCGGTGTACAAATGTGTTTCAACATTATTTTTGTTCTCATCAATCATTCCAAGAAAAGGCGCAATACCTGTTCCATTTGCAATCATAATGACTTGAGATGCTTTTTTAGGAAAATGAAACGCTTTGTTCTTAACAATTCTTACTTTTATAATTGAATTTTCTTTTAGGTTGTGTAAATATTGAGAACCTAATCCAAATTCATGTAACTTCACAATAAGTTGTAATTTATTCTCGACTTTACCAATCGAATACAAACGCTCACGATGATCATTCGCTGGATAAATAGCCAATAAATCGCCTGATTTAAACTTCTGTTTTGCATCTAAAACTACTGTAAAAGTGGCATCTTCATCGGTAATTTGTGTCGAAGAAATCACCTTTAAATCTTTTAATTTTGGTGCTTTCCCCACATACATGGCTGGCGTTGTGGCTAACGGAATATCCATAGCCTCTTTGTAAGCAATCACCCAATTTGTAAATTCTTCTGGAGATTTATCGTTGATGGTTTTTAAATCCAATAAACGTGTTGCCCACGATTGTTTTTCGAACCATTGATCCACTTTCACCGCGTAGCCACAATAATCGGAGTAAGCTCTTGAACCAAATCCTACGACTGAGAATTTAACCTTTTGTGGTTGAGGATATTGAGCAATTAATTCTTCAAATTTCTTGGCATTCGCGGGCGCATCTCCAATTCCATAAGTGGAAGTAAAAACCACGATATGTTCAGCATTAGGATACGTTTCATATTGATTCATTTGAACCATGAAGGATTTCTTTCCGTTGGCTAAAAATTGTTGATGAATTTTATTCGCAAAACCAACTGTTGAACCATTTTCAGAACCCACTAAAACTACAATTTCAGCTTCATTAGCCTTGAATTTATTCTTTCCGATTTTCGTACGTGTACGTTTTAAGGTAATGGCAAATCCTGTCCAAATAAAGAATAAAATATTAAGTGATGCGATTCCTAAAATTGCAGCCCAAATGACATTGGTACGACCTGTGTGTAAATCGATATTGAATTTTTCCACGACAGCTGAATACGGATGGAATGATTCAGTCATAATTTCACCATTCACTTGATTGATTGTTACACTTTTCTTTCTTAAATGAACAACAAATGGTTCAGCTTCATCATCTGGAATAAAAGGAAATTCGATTCGTTCTACACTACTTAATTTTGTGTTTTGGAAGAATTTGATTTCGCTTAACTCTTTGGCAGGTAAATTTTCTTTGATGGGGTGTTCCACTTCTGTTGGTTGGCCTACTAAAGGTTCTAATCGTGCCAAGAAAATGAATGTTCCTGTTAATCCAATGATCACAATAGGAATTAACAACCAACGTCCGGTTGCCACATGAAAATATTGGGCAAATGAGTCTTTATTGACTTTTGTAAAGAAATTTAAAATTCCGTTTTGGCGTTGAATCACTAAGATTAATCCAGTCACTGAAATTAAAAATAAGATAAAGGAAACGATACCCACAATGGCGCGTCCTGTTTCTTTTAAAAATAATGAGCGGTGTAGGGCAGTGGTCCAATTGATGAAATCACTTTTCGGAACGATTTCTCCAATGTTTTTTCCTGTATGGGGATCGATGTAAGATTGAATAGGATTCCCATCTTCGTCCATAGCATCAATCGTTACAAAATCGTTGTTATCAACTTTTATTTCGATAATTTCAAAATAATTCTCGCGCAATGTCGGAAGAACCTGCGCGAGTGTAATATTTTCAAAATTTTCGACTTTGTAGGCCGGAGATTTCTCATTGATGGCATCAACCGCTAAAATTACTCCTGTCGTGGAAAGGATTAAAAGAAAAGCTGATGATATAAAGGCTAATGCCAAATGGGCATACCTCCAAATCGATAGGATCATTTTACTGAACTTTAATAAAACGTACGGCTTTAATGTATTCTGTTCCTTTAATTCCTGCTTTATTGTCTAATGCCGCAGATGTTAATGCAATTTCAGCATCTTTTACCACGTACTTTTGTGTTTCAACAGCAGATTCAAAACGGATTTTATACCCTTTATTTAATTTCGCTGTATCAAATTCGATCACACGTGTTGCTCTTGCGCCACCTGCCACAGAAGCTCCTGTAATTCCGTTTAATTTTTCTTTTTTCTTTTTATTGAATTTATCCCACTCTTTTAACGTATTATACCATTCATTATCTTTTCCTAAAACTCCTAACGTTTTCTCATATTGTCCTTTTGGATTAATCAAAGAAATTACAATGTAAGCTTCCTTACCTGTATAATTCTCCATCTGAATCATTGTTTTATACTTCGTTGTTTGAGCGAAAGTGGCAGTAGCCATTAGTATAACTACGACGCTGAATAATTTTTTTATGACGTTAAATTTCATTTTCTGTATTATTTTAAGAAGTCAATCGATACATTATTTTTCTTCAAGAATTCGTTTTGAGCAGCTAATTCGTAAGCTGTTTCTTCAAATTCTGTTTTTAAATTTTTTTGAGCACCCGCACCAATTAAAGTTTTTAAGATTTGATCATCTTTAGCAATTAAAGCTGCTTTATGTAAAGCTGTATTCCCGTCTTCGTCTTGTGCATTAATATTTACTCCTAATTCAATTGCTTTCTTTACTAAAGCGTTATCACCTTTATCTACGGCTAAATGCAATAATGTCGAACCTTTTTGTTGAGTGGCTTTAAAATCTATCTTCGCCTTTGCTAATATTTCTTGTTTTTGTGCAAATG
Organism: uncultured Empedobacter sp.; assembly: GCF_937930195.1. Taxonomy (NCBI): domain Bacteria; kingdom Pseudomonadati; phylum Bacteroidota; class Flavobacteriia; order Flavobacteriales; family Weeksellaceae; genus Empedobacter; species uncultured Empedobacter sp. Next base: position 23,895 of record NZ_CALGVK010000085.1, on the reverse strand, counting down.
TTTCATCATTTGGTTTGAAAGAATTGAACCAATATGATGCTAAATTATTACCTTCTTTATCCTTGATATCCGTTTTTGCACCTTTATCGATTAATAAAGTTACGATTTCAGGAGTTCCAGATGCTACCGCCTTTGTCAAAGCCGATTCTCCATTAGAGTTTACAGCATTAACATTGTTAGATTTTGATAAGAATAAATTGATTAAATCGGTGTTTTTTCCGGCAGCAGCCACCATTAATGCGGTGTTGCCTGCTTTATCTACTACTTTAACATCAGCTCCTTTCGAAATTACATAATTGATGATTTCTGAATTTCCACGACGAGATAAGGCGTGTAATAATGATTGTCCTTGAGGGTTTAGAGCTTTTGGATTTAATTTATATTTTTCAACTAAAGTTTTGAAAATTTCGACTCCATTTTCTTTCATTCTAGAGCCTTGCGCTGCGAAAAATAAAGCTTGATCTGTAGGTTTTACACCTTTAGCAGCTAATAAATCTAAGATTTCTAAATTTCCAACTTTCGTAGAATAGTCAGCTACTGTACGTCCGAATTTATCTTTCTCCGTTAATGAAATACCTTTAGAAACAAAGTATTCTGCAATTTTTAAATCCGTATCATTTGCGATAGACTCCATAATGATGTTTGTACCATCCTCGTTTTTTACTTTAGGATTAGCACCTGCTTTGATTAAGGCATCATAAACCGCTAAATTCTTGTTTCCAGCACTTGCTGCGTATGTAATCACATCATCACCGTGGCTGTCTTTGTAGTGAACATCAGAACCTTTTGCGATTAAATAATTGACTAATTCAAGATTTCCAGCTGCAGCAGCCCATTGCAAATAAATGCGAGAATGGTGTGTTTTTTTATCCACAGCATTTCCATCTTGTTCAATTAAAAATTTTAAAACATCAAAATCTGCTTTATTATTTATCGCTATCACCACAGGATCAAAAAATCCTGCATTTTGCTGCGAAGGACTGTTTCCTTTTCCAATTTCTGCTTTTACAGTTTCAACTGATGGTTTGTTTTTCCAAAAACCTGCATCCATTAAAGTGTTGGTTTGCGCTTGTAAAAAAGAAGCGATTAATACGGCAACTGTGATGAATAACTTTTTCATATCTAGCGTTTATCTTATCTATTATTATTTAGACCAATTTTAATTTGATGTCAAAAGTAAGACTTTATTTATAATAATTCTAAATTTTAAAATTAAAATTATGTGAAGGTGCTAAATATCATTTATCATTTAAAATGAATTTGGAGAATTTATAATTGAATCCTCTTAACAAGAATTGAATGAATCTGTTTTGAAAAAAAATGTAAATTTTTATTCAAATAAGTAAAGGATTCCTATTTCGTTACAGATTTGCATTTTACTTTTGACGTATCATATTCAAACGACTACCATGAAATATATATCATTCTTAAGTTTTCTTCTTTTTTCCATTTGCATCAATGCACAAGTTTCTCCTCCTGGTTTGGGCGATACCAATGGTGCAAGTTGGTTCGCATTAGGAATGAAACAAGATCTGAATGAAAAGATAGAATCAATGACGTATGTTGGATTAGGTTTAAAGAGTGATGAAGAGAATTACAACATTACATCAAAGCCAGCAATCATTGTGATAAATCAAGAATTTTATCACCAATTGGATAAACATTGGAAAGTGTCTTATGCCTTAAGTTATCGTAAACAAATGGAATATTCGATGGATGATGATATCGAAAACATATCGACACAAAATGAAATGAGAATTTATGGACGTGTGGCGTATTCTACTTCAATAGGGAAAGTCAAATTAACACAAACGGTACGACAAGAAGCTCGTAAATTTGTCGATCATCACTGGAAAAATACGGATGAACCTATACAATTGCGTTCTCGTTTAAAATCACAAATTTCAGTTCCGATTGATTTAGAAAATCATCATACGATTACAGGAGGTGCAGAAATTCTTTTTGCAACGAATAAACATAATTTATCCAAGGAATGGAGTCGTTTTAAATATAAAGAATCACGTTTTACCTTGTTTTATACTTTTAGACCACAGAACACTCCGTTGGCTATCAGTTTAGGATATATGAATAATTTAATTGAAAAAAATGCTACGCATAGCACACATTATGCTTCCATAGATATTACATGGGAAAATCCATTCAAAATATTTTCATAAAAAAACCTCATCCTGATAGATGAGGTTTTTTCTAATTTATTCCGGTCGTCTTGGACCATTTTCTCTTGATTTTAAAACGTTTTCCACGTCTTCTAATTTGAATCCTTTCGCTTTTAGTAAAATCAAATAGTGATACATCAAATCGGCAGCTTCACCTAAGAATAAATCGTCGTTATTGTCTTTCGCTTCGATAACAATTTCTACGGCTTCTTCTCCGACTTTCTGCGCCACTTTATTGATTCCTTTATTGTATAACTTATAGGTGTACGAATCTTTATCTTCTGCTAAATCGATTCGATCGTTAATCGTTTGTTCTAATTCATAAACAAATCCACGATTCGAAATTTCGTTGAAACACGTTGTAGAACCTGTATGACACGTTGGTCCATATGGTTTTGCTTTGATTAGAATTGTGTCGTTATCACAATCAATTGCAATCGATTTTACTTCAAGGAAGTTTCCCGATTCTTCGCCTTTTGTCCATAATCTGTTTTTTGAACGTGAGAAGAAAGTAACTTTCCCACTTTCTTGTGTTTTGTTAAACGCTTCTTCGTTCATATAACCTAACATCAACACTTGATTGTTTAGGTAATTTTGAATAATAACTGGAACTAATCCATCATTACTTTTTGTGAAATCGATATTCATCGTATCGGTATATTTTGTTCTTTTAAATAATTTTTAAGCATAGGTATTGGAACTTCACCAAAATGAAAAATACTTGCAGCCAAAGCGCCACTTGCTTTTGTTTGGGTAAAAACTTCTGTAAAATGTTCTATTTTTCCAGCTCCTCCCGAAGCAATCACCGGTAGATTTACAGCATCAGCCACCGCTTTCGTAATATCTATTTTGAAACCTGTTTTTGTTCCGTCACCATCCATTGAGGTTAGTAGAATTTCACCAGCTCCTAGTTCTTCCACTTTCTTTACCCAATCTAATGTTTTCCACTCGGTTTCAATTTTTCCACCGCTGACAAACACTTTTTGCGTTCCATTGACGTCGCGAGTATCTACTGCGACCACCACACATTGGGATCCAAAACGAGAGGCTAAATCAGCCACCAATTGAGGATTTTTTACCGCAGAAGAATTCACAGAAACTTTATCCGCACCTGCTTGAATTACAGCCGAAGCATCTTCTACCGAATTGATTCCGCCACCCACCGTAAATGGAATATTAATCGCTGCCGCAATTTTTTCGACCATTTCAGCTAAGGTTTTGCGTTTCTCAAGCGTCGCTGTAATATCCAAAAATACCAATTCGTCAGCGCCTTCTTCTACATATTTCTTGGCTAATTCCACCGGATCTCCCGCATCGCGTAATCCTTCGAAATTAACTCCTTTTACTGTTCTTCCATCTTTAATGTCGAGACAGGGGATGATTCTTTTTTTTAACACGTTCTAAGGTTTTTATGTGTTTAAGTTTTTATGTGTTTAAGTGACTAGGTGATTAAGAGATTAAGTGGTTTAGTTTCAAAACCTAAAAACTTACCAACTTACCCCCTTTACCACTTTCTAACCGATAAACTGTACCAAATCCTTTAACTGAATACGACCTTCGTAAATTGCCTTTCCTAAAATCGCTCCTTCGCAACCTAATTCTTTTACTTTAATTAAATCGTCGATGGAAGAAACGCCTCCAGATGCAATTAATTTAACGTCTGCAGCAGCTAAAATTTCTGCATACAATTCGTTTGATGTTCCTTGTAACATACCATCTTTTGCGATGTCTGTACAAATTACATAATCAATTCCTTTTGCTTTGTATTCTTGGATAAAATCAATTACATCTAATTCAGAAGTTTCTAACCAACCGTGCGTCGCAATTTTACGATCTTTAGCATCTGCTCCTAAAATGATTTTTTCGCTTCCGTATTGCGCAATCCATTCTTGAAATAACGTCGGATTTTGAACGGCAATACTTCCACCTGTAATTTGATTCGCACCACATTCAAAAGCAATTCTGATATCATCATTAGCTTTAATTCCACCACCAAAATCCACTTTTAAATTGGTTTTAGAAGCAATTAATTCTAATGTTTTATAGTTGATGATTTGCTTTGATTTGGCTCCATCTAAATCCACTAAGTGTAAATATTCGATTCCGTAATCTTCGAATTCTTTCGCCACTTCTAATGGGTTTTCGTTGTATATTTTTTTTGTATCGTAATCGCCTTGTGATAATCGAACGCATTTTCCGTCGATAATATCTATAGCTGGGATGATTCTCATTTCTTTAAATTTTAAGTGTTTATGTTTTTAAGTGTTTCAGTTATTATGTTTTTAAGTGTTTAAGTTATTGTGTTTTTAAGTGTTTCAATTATTATGTTTGTAAGTTTTTTAGTTATTGTGTTCTTCAATTAATGGGGATTAACTTTTGAACATAAAATTTTACAACTTAATAACCTTATCACTTCATAACTGACAAACTATAAAGACAAAAAGTTCTTCAAAATCTGTTCTCCAATTCCAGCTGATTTTTCTGGATGAAATTGAGTCGCGTAAAAATTATCTTTATTTAAAGCCGCTGAATATTCTAGAATATAGTTGGTTTTCGCAATCGTATATTCTGAATTCTCACAATAAAAACTGTGAACATAATAGATGTCCGAGTTTTCTTCGATTCCGTTAAACAAAGACGTTTTTAAGTCATAAATGGTATTCCATCCCATATGTGGAACGATTTCCGTTGATGGAAATAATTTCACTTGAATGGGAAAAATTCCTAAACACTCTGTATTTCCTTCTTCCGAAAAAGCACACATCAATTGCTGACCTAAACAAATTCCTAACGTTGGTTGTTTTAAGTTTTGGATGATTTTATCTAATCCTTTTTCTTTTAGATAAGTCATGGCCGAACTCGCTTCTCCCACACCTGGAAAAATGACTTTGTCTGCATTTTGCAAGGTTTCAAAATCATCTGTAATTACCGCTTCGTAACCCAAACGAGTTACGGCATTGTAAACCGATTTTACATTTCCTGCGTTATATTTTACTATTGCTATCATATTATTTGAGTGGTTAAGTTTTTATGTTGATAAGTGTTTACGTTTGTAAGTTAATTTGTGGTTGGATTTTAAGTCTTAAACCAACAAATAACTTTATCACTTCATAACTTTACAACTTAAAAATTATTACAAAAGTCCTTTTGTTGATGGTAAAATCATTTTTTCTGGATCACGTTTTACCGCCACTTTAATCGCTTTCGCAAACGCTTTAAAAATCGCTTCGATTTTGTGGTGTTCGTTTGTTCCTTCCGCTTTGATATTTAAGTTCGATTTTGCACCGTCTGTAAACGATTTAAAGAAGTGATAGAACATTTCTGTTGGCATTTGACCAATCATTTCGCGTTTAAATTCCGCTTCCCAAACCAACCAGTTTCTTCCTCCAAAATCAATTGCCGCTTGCGCTAAACAATCATCCATTGGTAAAGTGAAACCATAGCGCTCGATCCCTAATTTATTTCCTAACGCTTGAGCAAAAACTTCACCTAACGCAATGGCTGTATCTTCAATTGTGTGGTGTTCGTCCACTTCTAAATCACCGTCCACCTTAATCACTAAATCCATTTGCCCGTGACGCGCAATTTGATCTAACATATGATCGAAAAAGTGGATTCCAGTCGAAATATCTGATTTCCCTGTTCCGTCTAAGTTTAAATCGATTTTAATATTTGTTTCGTTTGTGTTACGAACAATAGAAGCCGTACGATTTTGTAATTTTAAGAATTCGTAAATCTCTTTCCACGATGTTGTTTTTAATGCAATCGCTTCGTTTAAACCTTCGTTATCGTTGATTTCGTCTGCTCCTAATGCTTCGTCATTTGCAATAAAAATTCCTTTTGCTCCTAAATTCTGAGCTAATTTCACATCGGTAATTCGGTCTCCGATTACAAACGAATTTGCTAAATCGTATGCCGGATTGTTGATGTATTTAGTTAACATCGCAGTTCCAGGCTTGCGTGTCGGTGCATTTTCGTGTGCAAAAGTTTTATCGATGAAAATTGCTGAAAATTTTACTCCTTCGTTTTCAAATGCTTTTACTACGAAATTTTGAATCGGCCAGAATAATTCTTCAGGATTTGCCGGTGTTCCTAAACCATCTTGGTTCGTTACCATCGCTAATTCGTAATCCAATTCTTTGGCAATTTTCCCTAAATAAGTAAATGTTTCTGGATAGAATTCTAATTTCTCAAAGCTGTCCACTTGGTAGTCGGCTGGTTCTAGAATTAGGGTTCCGTCTCTATCTATAAAAAGTATTTTTTTCATTTTTTAGTTTGTAAGTGATTAGGTGATGAAGTTTTTAAGTTATTTTCTTTTGATATGTTTAATATAACCTGTAATCATTTTTCCAACTTCTTCACTTTTACTAATCAATATTTTGTATTCTTTTTCAGTTATATATTTCAAATCTCTAGAAAGTAAAAAGTAATACTTCAGTTCTTCTAAAGATGTATCCGAAATGTTATAAAAATGTATTTGATGAGCTTTCGTTTGTTTTTTATATCCTTCAACAATGTTTGCCGGAACAGAAACTGCACAACGTTTCATTTGACTCGATAAAGCAAAAATCTCTGATTTAGGAAATTTATCGACTGTTTTATACACTTCTAAAACTAGTTGATGCGCTTCTTTCCATAAATTTAAATCATAAACTAGGCCCATATTATTTGGTTTTAAGGTTTGATAGATATTAAGTTAAGGAAAATGTTTTTAAGTTGGTCAGTAGGTGTGTTATTAAGTTTGTAAGTTGTTTAGTTTGTATGTTTTTAAGTTGTACGGTTAGTAAGTTTTTAAGTTAGTAAGTTTAAATATTTAATAATCAGAGATAAAACCAACTTAGACACTCTACCACATAAACACTTAATCACTTACTAACTTAACCCCTTAAGTACTTGTACCAACTTCCCATTTTCCTCTTCCGTTCCAACAGTAATTCTCAAACAATTCTTACATAAATCGTCATTGTTACGGTTACGGATGACAATTCCTTTTTCAACCAATTTGTCGTAACGCTCGTTGGCATTATCCACTTTGATTAAGATAAAATTCGCATCACTTGGATAGATTTTTTCGACAAAAGAAATCTCCGTTAACGCATTTTCTAAAACTTCTTTTTGTTGAACAATCGTATTTGTTGCTGCTACCACTTTTTCGTAATCGCTTAAAATTTCAATCGCTTTTAATTGTGTCAATTGATTGATGTTATAAGGCGGTTTAATTTTATTTAAGACCTCTACAATTTCTTGAGAGGCATATAAAATTCCTAAACGAATTCCGGCTAAACCAACAGCTTTTGATAAAGTTTGCGTAACAATTACGTTTGGATAATTGTTGATCTCTTCGATCCAAGATGGTTCAGTTGCGAAATCAATATAGGCTTCATCGATAATTACCAATCCGTTGAAACTATTTACAATTTCTAAAATCGCTTCTCTTTTAATGATTTCTCCTGTTGGATTATTAGGTGAACACAAGAAAATCATTTTTGTATTTTCATCCACTTTCGAGAAAATATCTTCGATGTTGGGTTGAAAATCTGATTCGTTTAATAAGGATTTGCGGTATTCCACAGCGTTTAAATTGGCCAAAAAGATGTACATTCCGTAAGAAGGTGAAATCGCGATGACGTTATCTTGATTCGGTTCGCAAAACGCACGAAAAATTAAATCCAAAACTTCGTCGCTTCCATTGCCTAATAAAATCTGATCAGTAGGAAAATTTTTAATTTCACTTAAAATCGATTTTACTTTGCGTTGAAAAGGATCTGGATAGCGATTTAAACCATTGTTGAAAGGATTTTCGTTGGCATCTAAGAAAACGAAATCGTCATTAATATCTTGAAATTCGTCGCGCGCAGATGAATACGCTTTCATTGCTTTTACGTTGGGACGAATGATGTTATTTATGTTGAACATTTTATTTTAAGTTATTAAGTGTTTATGTTGACAGGTTTTTAAGTTGTTAAATGCTTATTTTGTTAGGTTTTTAAGTTATTTATACCGCAATTCTAAACCACTTAAAAACTTACTCACTTATCAAATTATTTCAAGTCTAATAATCTTAGCGTCACCGCATTTTTGTGTGCAAATAATTCTTCAGCCTCAGCCATTAATTCGATGGCCGGACCAATATTTAGAATTCCTTCTGCTGTCAATTTTTGAAACGTAATTTTCTTGATGAAACTATCTAAAGAAACTCCAGAATAATTTTTCGCATACCCATTTGTTGGCAAGGTATGATTGGTTCCGGAAGCATAATCTCCAGCCGATTCGCACGAATAGTTTCCTAGGAAAACAGAACCGGCATTGATGATATTTGGAATATAATCTTCAGCTGTTTCGCAAGCGAAAATTAAGTGCTCTGGTGCATAAATATTAGAAAAAGCTATACATTCTTCAATTGAATTAAGAACAATTCCTCTCGAATTTTCTAAAGCTTTTGCTGCTAATTCTCTTCTTGGTAAAAGTTCTATTTGAGATTGTAATTCAACAATTGTTTCTTTTAAAGTTTGCTGATTAGTTGTCAATAAAATCACTTGTGAGTCGATGCCGTGTTCAGCCTGAGAAAGTAAATCTGCTGCGACATATTTCGGAACCGAAGTTTCATCTGCGATTACTAAAACTTCGCTTGGACCCGCAGGCATATCGATTGCTACACCAAAATTTTGCGCAACTTGTTTGGCTGCCGTTACATATTGGTTTCCTGGACCGAAAATTTTATCCACTTTCTGAATCGTTTCTGTTCCAAAAGTTAATGCGCCAATGGCTTGAATTCCGCCAACTTTATATATTTTATCAATTCCGATTAAGTTGGCTGTATATAAAATCGCTGGGTGAATTTTACCTTCTTTGTTTGGAGGCGTACATAAAATAATGTTTTCGCATCTGGCTAATTTTGCAGGAATTCCTAACATCAAAGTAGTTGAAAATAATGGAGCTGTTCCACCTGGAATGTAGATTCCGACATTTTCGATTCCGCGTGATTCTCTCCAACAATTAACACCTTTAGTCGTTTCAATTACTTTAATTTCTTCGCGTTGTACGGCGTGAAATTTCTCGATGTTTGAAGCTGCTAATTGAATCGCTTTTTTTAAATCGTCCGAAATTAAAGCTTTGGCTTCTTCCATTTCTTCAACTGAAACTTCTAAGGAAGTTAATTGAACTTTATCGAATTGTTCGGTAAAGTCAATTAAGGCCTGATCTTTATCCAATTGAATTTTACCAAAAACATTTAAAACGAATTTTTGTAAATCTTGCGCTTCTTTCGTTGGGCGAGAAGTTAAAGCTGACCAATCTGAAAGTTGTGGGTTTATATAAGTTTGCATCTTTTTTAGTTTTTATGTTATAAAGTGTTTAAGTTTATAAGTCTTTAAGGTTTGTAAGTGTTTTTTATTCTTTATATAAATAACTACTTATGAACTTAACAACTTAAGCACATCAACACTATAAAATCATTTTCTCAATTTCCAATACTAAAATACCTTCAGCACCAGCAGCTTTTAATTGCTCGATGATGTCCCAAAAGGTATCTTCGTTAATCACCGAATGTACACTACTCCATCCTGATTCTGAAAGAGGCATAACTGTTGGCGATTTTAGAACTGGAAGAATATTACTTACCATTTCTATTTTATCGTTTGGAACATTCATTAAAATATACTTTGACTTTCTAGCTTTAAGAACAGATTCAATTCTAAACTGTAGTTTTTTTAATAGAGAAAATTTATCAAAATCGAGATTCTCACTAGAAATTAAAATAGCTTCGCTTTTGAGAATAGTTTCAAACTCTTTTAAATTATTTTTAAATAAAGTGTTTCCAGAAGAAACAATATCTACAATTGCGTCTGAAAGTCCAATGCTTGGTGCAATTTCTACAGAACCAGAAATTTCATGAATTTCGATATTTATATTTTTTGACTTAAAGAAGTTTAAAACCGTATTTGGATAAGAAGTAGCAATTTTTTTGTTCTCAAAATCATTTAAAGAATTGTATTGCGAAGATTTTGGAACAGCTACCGATAGTCTACATTTAGAAAAACCTAACTTTTGAAGAACAGGTAATTCCATCTCATTTTCTATTAATAAATTCTCACCTATTATGGCACAATCTACTACACCATCTTTAACATATTGAGGAATATCAGAGTTTCTTAAGAAGAAAATTTCTAATGGAAAGTTGCGAGCTTGTACACGAAGTTGATCAATACCATTATCAATTGAAACACCACAATCTTTAAGTAACTTAAGACTATCTTCGTTTAATCGTCCTGATTTTTGAATGGCTATTTTTAATGTATTCATTTTATTTTATATTTATAGGAGTACATCAAAAAAGCTAAAAAAAAGAAAACCCGTTTGATGTACTCAAACGGGATTTAGATATATTATTTGGCACAAGTCCATATCACAATCAGCTCGCTTGAGTGCAAGTATGATGGTGATGATGATGGAACTGAACTGTGTACATAATTTCTTTTTGTTGAGACAAATTTATAAAGGATATTTTAATTAGCAATGAAATTTTTAATGTTTAGAAAAAATAATTAAGAAGAATCTCATTTCTAATGTTATATTTTAAAATTTATAGTAATTAGGTTTTATTTTCTAAATATTTACTTTTTTATAAATTTTTGAATTGATTGGGAGTTGTCTGTATTAATGTTGATAAGATATACCCCATTTGACAAATGATGAATATCGATTTTATTGGAATCTTGTTGATTTAAAATTATTTTACCTGTTAAATCTGTAACGGTAACGGTTTTTATTTTTTCTGTAGTATTAATATTAATGTATGTTGAAGATGGATTTGGATAAATAGAAATAGGATTCTTGTTATTCTCTGTTAATCCTAAATTTTCTAAATCAATAATAGTTACATTATCTACAAAAAAACTTGAACCATAATTATCAAAACTAAAATCTACTTCGGTAATATCTTTATTCACATCATCTATAATTGTTTCTTGAATTTTTACATGATCTAAATAGTAAATAACTTTTTTTGCATTTAAATCGACTTCAGCTTTCACATTGTACCATTTTTTAGGTGTCCATGTACCAACTGTTACACTATTTTTCATGTGTTTGTATGCAATTTCTCCATCAAAGTAAAATATCAAACCACCAACCAAATCGAACTCATTGTTTTCGTTATAAAAGCCTAACATTTCATAATTTGAATTTTCAGTTTTCTCCAAATAAACATCAGCAGAAATAGTGTATTTACGATACTTTGCAATTGGATAAGCGATTCCACCCCAATTTCCTTCTTCTACTTCATCATTTATAACATATACAGAATTCGTTCCTTTGCTCGAAATTGTATTATTGACTTTAGAATTTTCATCAGAAACATATTCCCAATTGAACCAGTTTTTTTTGGTTGTTTAGATTTCCGATTGAAAAACCTTCAGATTCTTCAAAAGAAATATTTTGGTTTTGAGCATTAACATTTAATGATAATAGGGTTAAAGCCCCAACTAGTAAATTTTTCTTCGTATAAAATATTGTTTAATTAGCTGGCAAATATGATAATTTTATTTGAGTATAATTAAGGGGATTTTGTAAATAATCGTTAAGAATTTTGATGAAGTGGTTTGACATCAAAAACTTTATTTTATTTTTGTAGAGATTTATGTTAGAAAAGAAAGAAGCACAATACGAAAAGGTCGTTTTAGTTGGATTGATTACACGCGAACAATCCGAAGAAAAACTGACTGAATATATGGATGAATTGGAGTTCTTGGCGTATACAGCAGGAGCTACAGTTGGTGAACGTTTCACTCAAAAAATGGATCGTCCTGATTCTAAATTTTTTGTAGGAAGCGGGAAATTAGATGAAATTGCTGCATTTGTAGAGCAATATGACATTGATACAGTAATTTTTGATGATGAATTAACTCCTTCTCAGCTAAAAAATATTGAGAAAGTTGTCAATAAAAAAATTATTGATAGAACACAATTGATTCTGGATATTTTTGCACAAAGAGCGCAAACTTCTTATGCAAGAACTCAAGTAGAATTGGCTCAATACCAATATTTATTACCTCGTTTAACACGAATGTGGACGCACTTGGAGCGTCAGCGAGGTGGAATTGGAATGCGTGGTCCTGGAGAAACGGAAATCGAAACTGATAGACGTATTATTCGTGATCGTATTACATTACTGAAAGAAAAATTGAAAGGAATAGACAAGCAAATGGCGACTCAACGTAAAAATCGTGGTGCATTGGTGCGCGTAGCGTTGGTTGGTTATACCAATGTTGGAAAATCGACGTTGATGAATGTTTTGTCGAAGTCAGAAGTTTTTGCAGAAAACAAGTTATTTGCAACATTAGATACAACAGTTCGTAAAGTAGTGATTGGTAATTTACCTTTCTTGTTAACGGATACGGTTGGGTTTATTCGAAAATTGCCAACACAATTGGTAGAATCCTTTAAGTCGACATTGGATGAGGTTCGTGAAGCAGATTTATTGGTTCATGTCGTCGATATTTCACATGCAAGTTTTGAAGATCATGTTAATTCAGTGAATCAAATTTTAGCTGAAATTGATTCGAAAGAGAAGCCAACGATTATGGTTTTTAATAAAATTGATAATTTTTCTTATACGAAACAAGATGAAGATGATTTGTCTGAAAAGAAATTTGAAAACTATTCGTTAGAAGATTGGAAACGAACTTGGATGGCAAAAACGGATTATCCGACATTGTTTATTTCTGCTACAGAAAAAGATAATTTAGAAGAATTACGAAAAACGGTTTATGAAGAAGTAAAAGAACTTCACATGAAACGTTTTCCTTACAATAATTTCCTTTTTCAGTATTATGATGAGGATGAAGAGAGTGATTTGGAAGAATAACATAAAAAAAGATGGATTGATAAAATCCATCTTTTTTGGTTAAAGTATAATTTGTTTAAAACCTTTTTCTTGTAATTCGAAAAGATAAATAAATGCATTTGGTGTTGTTTGCACAAACTCTAAATATTGAGATTTATTTACACCTAATTTATTCATTGCAAATTCGCACGAAGTAAACTTAATTCCAGCTGCATTCGCTTTTTTCATCATTTCTTTTAGCTCATTATCTTCTGCTATATCCTTAACAGCAGCAGCAATCATCACAATTTCAAATGTTGATTTCGGATTGTTCTTTAACATTTCCTGACCAGTCATAATCGATGACATCAACATCATTTTGTTTTGTACCATAATTGCATATTTACCTTTCTTTTTCAGTTGGTACGATTGTTCAATTTGGTTGTTTTCAAGTTGTGTTGTGTTGGCTTGTGCTGTGAAAGTAGTTGCAAAAGCAAGCATAAAAACTATCTTCTTCATTTTTTTCTATTTACAATTAATTCAAAGGTAGGGTTTCGTTCCTTTTTTCGTTGTAACAAAAGTTACAGGCAATCAATTCAAAAAAATGTATCAGTTTTTTTGTGTTTACTTTAGAATTTTTTCATGTTATAACATGAAATTAAAATAGCTAATAGGTTTAAAGCAAAAAAAATCCTCTCATTTTTTTGAGAGGATTTCTTTATTATAATATTACATGACCTAATTTCGTCAATTTTTGATGATCCAAAAGTTTGATTTTTCGACCTTCAACTTCTATCAATTCATCTGTTTTAAATTCAGAAATTAATCGAATTGCAGATTCTGTTGCTGTTCCAATTAAATTTGCCATTTCTTCACGTGTTAAAGAAATATTGATGAAACCATCTTTATCAGTACCTAATTTGCCTTCTAATAAAATTAAAACTTCTGCCAATCGTTCGCGAACCGTTTTTTGAGCTAAATATGTAATTGTACGTGCATATTCTCCTAAATCTTTTGCGATTCGTTGTAGAATATTGAAGGCTAATTTTGGATTAATTTCCAGTAATTTTAAGAAGAATTTTTCTGGAATGTAATAAATTTCAATCGCAGTCATCGCAGTTGCAGATGCACCAAAAACTTCTTGACTTAAAATTGAACGATATCCTATGATGTCACCTTCGTTGATAAAGCGTAAAATTTGTTCTTTTCCGTTGAAACCAATCTTAAAAAGTTTTGCTGTCCCTTTCATCACACAGTAAATACCTTTTGGCGTATTTCCTTCCTGGATGATTTCGTCACCTTTTTTTAGATTCAAGATTTTTTTCTCTTGCTCGAACTCCAACAATTCTTCTTTACTAAAAACCCCAAAAGACTCTGGGTTATCAAACATCGCTTTAATCGATACTACATTCTCATTAAACTCTGACATATCTTATTGTTATGACTTAATTCATACAAAGTTAACGTTAATTCTGATAAAAGGAAAGTAATTTTGTAAAATAGTATGGAAGAGAATTGTTTTCACTGTGGTCAACGGATTGAAGAAGAGGTTATTCAGTTCGATGAAAAGGATTTTTGTTGTCAGGGTTGTAAAACGGTTTACGAGATTTTAAACGTAAATAACTTGAAAGATTATTACGATCTTAATCGTAATGCAGGTTTGCGTCCTGATGGAAAAAGTAATCATCAATTTGATTTCTTAAACACAAAAGAAATCTTTGATAAAGTTGTAGATTTTTCTGATGATGGCGTTACAGTTGTCTCCTTTTATGTACCTGTAATGCACTGTACTTCCTGTGTTTGGTTGTTAGAGAGTTTGGATACAATCAACCCAAATATCATTTCTTCTAATGTTAATTTTACTCAAAAAACTGTTCAGATTACTTATCGAGATGCGAATTTGAAATTAGGAGATTTAGCACGATTAATTACAAATCTTGGGTACAAACCATCTATTAATCTAAAAACATTAGATAAAAAGAATAAAAGCAAAGTCGATCGCTCTTTGGTGAGTAAATTGGTAATTGCAGGTTTCTGTTTTGGAAATATAATGCTTCTATCGTTCCCTGAATATGTAGAGGTTTTTGGAGAAGTAAAAGAACAATGGTTAGAAGAAAATAAAGGATATTTCCGCTGGACTATGTTCGCGTTGTCTTTGCCTGTTTTCTTTTATTCTTCTACTGATTACTTTGTTTCTGCTTGGCAAGGTTTGAAAAATAAATACATCAATATCGATGTACCTATAGCTTTGGGGATAATCGTGATTATGTTCAAATCTACTTATGATATCATTTTCGATATTTCGCCCGGTTATTTCGATACATTAGCAATGTTATTGTTTTTGATGTTAACAGGAAAATGGTTTCAGCAACAAACGATGCAAGCGTTAGCATTTGATAGAGATTATAAGTCATTTTACCCTATTGCAGTTGCGAAGTTAGAAGATGGATATGAACAACCTATTTTGTTGGCTGATTTAAAAAAAGGTGATCGAATATTAATCAGAAATGAAGAAATCATCCCAGCTGATGCTATTTTAATGAAAGGAGAAGCGATGATCGATAACTCGTTTGTGACAGGAGAAGCGCGTTTGATTCCTAAAAAAGCTGGAGATAAGATATTTGCAGGAGGTAAGCAGTCTGGTCATGCCATCGAATTAGAAATTATTTCGGATGTTAATCAAAGTTATTTAACCCAACTTTGGAACAATGATGCTTTTCAAAAAGAAGAATCAGAATTAAATGCATTAACCAATAAGATTAGTCATTATTTTACGTTAATTATTCTGATTATTACAGCAATTTCAGCTGTTTATTGGTATTATCACGATTCTTCTAAAATTTTAGAAGTAGTCACATCTATTCTTATTATTGCCTGTCCTTGTGCGTTAGGATTGTCCTCGCCGTTTATTTTGGGACATATGATGCGTATTTTCGGTAACAAAAAGTTTTATGTAAAAAACACATCGACTGTAGAAAGAATGGAAAAAATTACGGATGTAGTTTTTGACAAGACTGGAACAATTACAGAAAGTGACGAAGCGCAAGTACAATACGAAGGAAAAGAATTATCCGATTATCAGAAACAATTGGTAAAAGCATTAATCAGAAATTCAAATCACCCGCTTAGTCGTACGTTGTATAAAAAACTAAATGTTGACGATCATTTGCCGATTTCTAATTACGAAGAAATAGTTGGGAAAGGTCAACAAGCAGAAGTAGATGGGCGTCAATTAAAAGTTGGGTCGAGAAGTTTTACCAATGCAATTTTTAATGAAAATAGATTAAATCAATCTCAAGTTTTTATATCAATTGATGGAGAAGTTTTTGGTAAATTTGTCTATACAAATCGATACCGAAAAGGATTGGATGGTATATTGAAAGAGTTGGATGCATATCAATTGCATGTTTTGTCAGGGGATAATGATTCTGAAAAAGAATATTTAGAAACGATTTTTCCATCAAATGCAAAATTGATTTTTAATCAATCACCAACGGATAAATTAGAATACATCAAACAATTGGAAGAAGATGGAAAAAAAGTGATGATGCTTGGAGATGGATTAAATGATGCTGGAGCTTTGAAACAAAGTACAGTTGGGATTTCAATCTCTGAAGATATTAACAGTTTTTCACCTTCATGTGACGGAATTTTGGATGCGAGAAGTTTTTCGGCTATTCCAAACTTTTTGAAATTAGCAAAGACAACAATGAAATTTGTAAAAATTGCATTTTTTATTAGTTTCTTATACAATATAGTTGGGCTTAGTTTTGCCGTTTCTGGATATTTACAACCAGTCGTAGCAGCGATTTTAATGCCAATAAGTTCTATTTCAGTGTTAATTTTTGCTACGGCAAGCACACGAATTGCAGATAAAATAACGAAATGGAATTTAGACTGATTTTAAATTACGTATATACATACTGCTCTGACCAAAATCATTGTGATAAGAACTTAGGGCTTTGTAATTTTGTGGAGCTATGGGGATATTATTATTAATGATATTGGTTAGTGTCTCTTTGGGGGCAATTTTCCTTCTATTATTCTTTATGGGATATAAAAAGGGACAGTTTGACGAAGATGAATCTCCAGCAGTGAGAATGTTAAAAGATGATAAAAAAACACAAGATAAAATCGACTCATAATGCAAATGCAGACTTTTAGTTACGACAATAAGATCGTAAAGTATTTCCTTTATGCCACATTGTTTTGGGCAGTTATGGCATTTTTCTTTGGAGTATTGGTTGCAACTTTGTTGTTTTTTCCTACGTTACCAGAATACATCTTCGGATCGGATGATGGTACAATTGGAGGAAATATTCAAGGTTTAATCAACTCGCAAGGAACACTTGGTTTTGGTAGGTTAAGAATGATACACACAACTTTCGCGGTATTCGCCTTTGTTGGTAACTCGTTCTTTACCGGAGCTTATTATTCAATGCAAAGATTGTTGAAAACCAGAATGTACAGCGACGTTTTAAGCTGGATCGTTTTCTGGGGATGGCAATTATTTATTGTATTATCATTTGTTACATTTATCTTAGGATACAACACTTCTAAAGAGTATGCTGAGCATGAATGGCCAATTGATATTTTAATCGCGCTAGTTTGGGTGTTGTTCGGAGCACAAATGTTCTTAACAATTGCTAAACGTCGTGTACGTCACTTGTACGTAGCTATTTGGTTCTACATCGGAACTTGGGCAGCTATTACAATGCTACACGTATTTAATAACTTAGAAATTCCAGTGACTTTTAGCTTAACAGCTCCAAAGTCTTACTCATTATATTCTGGAGTTCAAGACGCGTTAGTGCAATGGTGGTACGGACACAATGCTGTAGCATTCTTCTTAACAACTCCTATTTTAGGATTAATGTATTACTTTGTACCAAAAGCAGCAAATAGACCTGTATTCTCATACAAGTTATCTATTGTTCACTTCTGGTCATTGATTTTCATTTATATCTGGGCTGGACCTCACCACTTGCTTTATACAGCATTACCAGGTTGGGCACAAGCTTTAGGAACAGGATTCTCTATCATGTTAATCGCTCCATCTTGGGGAGGTATGTTAAATGGTTTATTAACATTACGTGGTGCATGGGATAAAGTAAGAGAAAATCCAATCTTGAAATTCTTCGTAGTTGCTTTAACTTGTTATGGTATGGCTACCTTCGAAGGACCGTTATTAGCAACAAAAACTTTAAATAAAATTGGTCACTTTACAGACTGGGTTCCTGCTCACGTACACGTAGGTACTTTAGGATGGAATGGATTTATCGCTTTTGGTATGATCTATTACTTAGTACCAAAGTTATTTGGAACTAAATTAGCATCTGTCAAGATGGCAAATGCACACTTCTGGATTGGTACTTTCGGTATCTTATTCTGGGTAATTCCTATGTATGTTGCAGGTTGGACACAAGGTTTAATGTGGAAACAATTCGCAGCTGACGGAACATTAGAATATGGTAACTTCTTACAAACAGTTACAATTCTTAAACAATGGTTATATCCATTACGTGCATTTGGAGGAACATTATATTTGATTGGATCAATTTTAATGGTTATTAATGTTTGGAAAACTGTAAAATCAGGAAGCTTTATTGCGAATGAAGAAGCAGAAGCTCCTGCATTAGCACCAAAAACAGCTTCACGTACACAAGGAGAAGGAGTACACTCTTGGATAGAAAGAACTCCTATCGTTTTAACAATCGGAGCTGTGTTAACTTTAGCTGTTGGTGGTTTAGTAGAGATTGTACCTACAATTGTAGTAAAATCTAACGTACCTACAATTTCAAGTGTAAAACCATATACACCTTTAGAGTTAGAAGGACGTGATTTATATATTAGAGAAGGTTGTAACGCTTGTCACACTCAGATGATTCGTCCGTTTAGAGACGAGGTAAAACGTTATGGAGAATACTCTAAAGCAGGAGAATTTGTTTACGATTATCCATTCTTATGGGGATCAAAAAGAACAGGTCCAGACTTGCACCGTGAAGGAGGTAAAAATCCAGATGCTTGGCATTACAAACACATGTGGAATCCACGTTCTACATCAGACGGATCTATCATGCCTCGTTACCCATGGTTAATCGAAAATAAATTAGACCGTGAGTTAACGCGTGATAAAATGAAATCTATGGTTGCATTAGGAGTTCCTTATGAACAAGAAGATTTTGATAGTATGCAAGTTTCTATGAACAAACAAGCATTAGCGATCGAAACAAGTATCTTTAAAGATGCTAATGATTTGAAAGACTTATATGCTAAAAAAGAAGCTGAAGCTAAAGCTGAAGGAAAAGAGTTTGTTCCGTTAAGAGACCGTGAGATTACTGCATTAATTGCGTATTTACAACGTTTAGGAACAGATATCAGTGCTGAACAAGTAGAGACAGCGAGTAACTAATGTTAAAATATTATAAAGAATTCCTTTCTCAGTATGAGTATGCATCTTTGTTGCAGACATTAATCCTAATAGGATTTATGGCAATCTTTATAACAGTATTTGTTAAGGTTATGAAAAAACCAAAAGATTTTTATAAAGATAACGAGTCTGCAGCTTTAGATTTAGAACCAGAAGAGAACGAAAAAAATAATACAAAATGAGACAACGTACCCCGGCCTATATATTTATCCCATTAACGCTATTAGCTATAATCTTAGCGTTTACAATGGTTACGCCAGTAGATGTGGTGCCAGAACCAGGTTTTCAAGGAATGGTAAACAATTTACTTGAACATTTAAAACATGTGTTCGCACAAGGAATTTTCTGGGCAGTATTAGCAATTGCAACGGTAATGCTTTTAATTATTAATGCTTTGAACAAAGTAATCGAAGCAGAAAGATTCAAAAGATTATCAGAAGTAGAACAAGCACAGTATTTAGAAGAAGGAAAAATAGGTTATTTCAAACGCTTATTTAGTTCAGCTGCTAAAAAACAATCTGATAAAGAAGAAGAGTCTATCATCTTAGATCATGGTTTTGACGGAATCAAAGAGTTAGACAATGCTTTACCACAATGGTGGTTATCATTATTCTATTTCGGTATTGTATTTATGGTTGTTTATGTAATGGCATATAGTTTTACAGACTTCGCTCACATGGACAAAGAATACGAAGAAGAAATGGTTTATAAAGATAAAGTGGATAGTATTTGGGCAGTTCAAAATGATATTGACATCACAGGTGCTATTGATAAATCGAATGATCCAGCGATTGTAGAACAAGGAAAAAAATTATTCGATCAAAACTGTACTCAATGTCACATGCAAGATGGTATTGGAGGTATTGGACCAAACTTAACAGATGATTACTGGGTGAATCATGTTGAAGATAGTTTATTCAAAAATATCTATCACATTATTTATGATGGATCTCCACAAAATCCTCAGATGCGTGCATTCGGACAACGTAAAGAGTTATCTGGTTTAGCAATCGAGAAAATTGCTTCTTATGTGTACTACATCAACCAAAAAGAAGCTACTAAGACAGTTGCTGAAGGTGCAGCTGCTCCACAAGGAGATTTAGTAGAATCTTGGAAGCAAAAGTAATTAACAACAAATAATTACAACAAATATCATATTGAAAGAGAGCTTATTTATAGGCTCTCTTTTCATTTTTAGTCGTAAATTTGTATACATTTAAAATTCACGACAATGAGTGTTCAAAATTCTGACCCAAAAGATGAATTTAATTTAAACGATTATTTGGAGGATAATAACCAAATGAACGAAGACGTTCGTACTTCCATTGGAACAATGGAAAGAACAGGAGAACGAAAATGGGTATATCCTAAAAAACCAAAAGGTAAGTTTACTAATTATAGGACATACGTTAGTTATGTATTGTTAGCAATATTAATCTTAACACCCTTTTTTAAATTACCAAACGGAAATCCTTTGTTCAAATTTGATGTCTTACAAAGTCAATTCATTTTATTCGGTTTCCCTTTCTTTACCTCAGACTTTTTCTTGTTAGCTATCGGAATGATTACGACCATTATTTTTATCGTATTATTTACCATGGCTTATGGACGGTTGTTTTGTGGTTGGGTATGTCCCCAAACAATATTCTTGGAAATGGTTTTCCGAAAAATAGAATATGCCATAGAAGGTGACAGAGCAAAACAAATGAGATTAGATAAACAAGAATGGGACGAAGAAAAAATTCGTAAAAAACTATTAAAATGGACCATCTTCGCTATCATTTCATTTATCATAGCAAATGTATTCTTAGCTTACATTATTGGAGCAGATGCTTTATACGCAGTTATTCTTGACGGTCCAGCAGAACATATCGGGACATTGATTGGATTAGTTATCTTTTCTGGAATGTTTTACTTTGTATTTGCATGGTTCCGAGAACAAGCTTGTACGTTGGTTTGCCCTTACGGACGTTTTCAAGGTGTACTTATTGATTCGCATACAATTAATGTAACATATGATTTCAAACGTGGTGAATCTACAGCTGGACGTGCAAAATTCAAAAAGAATGAAGATCGTAAAGCTGCTGGAAAAGGAGATTGTATCGACTGTGGACAATGTGTAGTTGTTTGCCCAACTGGTATTGATATCCGTAACGGAATCCAATTAGAATGTGTCAACTGTACAGCTTGTATCGATGCATGTGACGAAGTAATGGTAAAAGTTGGTTTACCAACAGGATTGATTCGTTATGCTTCTGAAGATGATATCAAACGTGGAGAGAAATTCAAATTCTCAAAACGTTTAGCAGCTTACACATTTGCCTTGTTATTATTGATTGGTGCTATGACAGCTTTCCTTTTCTCTCGTTCAGATGTAGAGTCTAAATACCTAAAAGTACCAGGAACAGATTATAAAGTAGAAGGTCAATATTACGTCAATCAATTTGAATATACATTATACAACAAAACAAATGCCGACCAAATTGTATCAATAGAATTATTATCACACAAAGATTCAAAAGTAGAAATGTACGAAGGTGTTAATAAATTGAACATGGAAAAAGGTCAAATCATTCAAGGGAAATTCTTCTTGAAAATTCCAACAAATGAAGTAAAATCGTACAAAGAAAAAGTGGTCATTGGATTGATCAATCAAAAAGGAAAAGTAATCGATAAATACGAAACGAGCTTCTCAGCTCCATTCAAATATTAATAAATATGAAGTTAAATTGGGGACATTATGTAGCAATTGCCTTAGGATGTTTTATGACATTTATCCTATCATTGCTATATTTTGCAGGAGATACAGGCGGAATGGTAACGGAAAATTACTACGAAAAAGAAATACATTTTCAAGACGAAATCAACGCAGAGAAACGTGCAAATGCTTTAGCCGAAAAGCCAGAAGTAATTGTACAAGCAAATGGACTTTTGTTTCAATTTCCAGCAACTACTGCGGCAGATTTTAAAGGAGATATTTTTTTGATGCGAAACGCAGACGAAACTAAAGATATCAAAACTAACATCAGATTATCTGACCGAAAAAATTTCTTAATACCTTCTGTTAAGTTAATAGACGGAGAATACGAATTAACATTAAGTTGGAAGGAAAATAATCAAACATACTTGATTAAAAAGTCCATTCGATGGATCTCACAATAGTTATCATAGCATTATCTATAGGTCTTACATCGTCCCTGCATTGCGTAGGGATGTGCGGACCTATTGCTTTATCTTTGGGATTAGAATCCCAAGACAAACTAAAATTTACACTTCGCAATCTCACTTATCAATTGGGACGTGTAACCACTTACACGATTTTAGGCGCAATTTTAGGACTAATTGGCGAATCATTTACATTTGTGGGTTTACAAAACTACCTAAGTATATTGATTGGTGTGTTAATGATTATTATGGTCATGATTCCGAAATTCTACGAAAACGGAGCATCTCAGCTTCGTCCTGTAAATGCCTTGATGGTAAAAGTAAAAATCTCTCTTGGTAAATTCTTAATCAAGAAAGATTCTTCCTCACTTTATATAGTTGGTTTATTAAATGGCTTATTACCTTGCGGAATGGTTTACGCCTCTTTAACTGCAGCCATCGGTTTAGGAACGGTTTACAAAAGCGCCATGTTCATGTTCTTCTTCGGATTAGGAACATTACCACTAATGTTTGCTACCGTTTTATTTGGTAATTTTTTATCAGTCAAACAACGACAAACTATCTTAAAAATCTTACCAATCATCACCTTAATACTTGGTGTTTTATTTATTCTTCGCGGATTAGAATTAGATATTCCGTTTATCTCGCCAGCCAAAGAAGCACTTCAGTTAAATGGAATGGATGAGCATTGTATGTAGAACTTTATTGATTTTCTTAGAGGATTTTATTTATTTTGTATTTACTATGTTGTTTTATATTTAAATAAGCTTATTTTAGCTTTATTTATATAAATAAGTAATTAAAAATGAATAGTTTTTATTTTAAGAATGGATTGGTTATTGTTTTTATTCTTTTATCTAATTTAGGATTTGGGCAGTCGAAAGAAATTAAAATCAAGTTTATAGGAAATTGTGGATTTCATATGACAGATGGAATAAATAATTTTTATATAGATTTTCCATATAAATCAGGAGCTCACAACTATATGAAATATGATGATAAAGAAATTGAAGAGGTTAAGAATAAATCTATTTTTATTTTTACACATAAACATTCAGATCATTATTCTAAAAAAATTGTGAAAAGATATAATGGACAGAAGTTCGGTCCTTGGAATATTAGCAAATTAGTGAAGTTACATGAGTCAATTCCAAATTTTGAAATTAAAGCTTTTAAGACAAAACATAAAGTTTTTGGTATTTCGTTTAAACATTATTCATATTTAATTAAATGGCATAATAAGAAGATTTATATTTCTGGTGATACAGGAGATTTAGATGATTTAGCTAAAATAAAAAATG
>NZ_CALGVK010000084.1:0-4093 GCF_937930195.1 uncultured Empedobacter sp. | reverse complement strand
CTTAAATACATCGAATAGATCAAAAGAAAAAAATTACGCTTATCTACTATTTTAGTATAAAAAGAGAATGCTTATTTTTATGGTAAAAGCAAACGTGAATAGTGAATTATAAATGATTAAATTATTGATATAATGAAATTTAATTTTAAAGATAAAATAGTTTTGATTACTGGTTCTGCTTCTGGGATTGGAAAGATAATGAGCAGAAAAGTGTTAGAAAAAGGTGCGCAAGAATTGGTGATGCTCGATTATAATTTAGCTGGAATTAACCAAGTAAAAGAAGAGTTTTCTCATTTTAATATTCCAATTTCTGCTTATCAGGTAGATTTGTCAAATCAAGAAGAGCTTTTATCAACAATCGAAAAAATTAAAAATGATAATAAATCTATTGATGTGTTAATTAACAATGCGGGTATTGTTGTTGGTAAAAATTACATTGATCATACCTTAGAAGAAATTAACCGAACGATGAATGTTAATGCGGTTATGGTGTTGACGCATGCTTTTTTGCCCGAAATGGTGAAACGAAATACAGGTGTGATTTGTAATATTGCGTCGATGGCTGGATTAACTTCAACTCCAAAAATGGCTGCTTATGTAGCGAGTAAATGGGCAATAGTTGGTTTTACGGAAACGGTGAGTCTCGAAATGAAACAACAAAAAAGCAAGGTGATTGTAAATTGTGTCATGCCATTTTATATCAATACAGGAATGTTTGATGGGGTAAAATCTCGCATTGTCCCAATACTTGATCCTGAAAAAGCTTCAAGTAAAATTATTTCGAATATCGAGAAAGGAAAATTAAGAACTCCTATGCCACTTCCATATTGGTTTGTTCGGTTATCGCAAGCTTTGTTACCAAATAAGGTATATGATTTTGTGATGGGGGATGTTTTTGGTATTTATGATTCGATGGAAGATTTTAAAGGTAGAAAATAAAAAAAGGTTCAGAATTTTCTGAACCGTTGTATATTATAAATAATTTCTTACTTCATCCAAATGAGTAATCGTTGGAACGTCATCCATCGAGAAGTTTTCTTCTAATCGATCAAAGAAAATTGCTGACATTCCGTATGCTTTTGCACCAACCGCATCCGCAATCCAATCATCACCAATATAAATTGACTCATCTTTTTTAGCGCCAGATTTTTCCATTGCTAAAGAGAAAATACGAGGATCTGGTTTCAAAATTTTGATTTCATCAGCATAGGTAACTGTGTCAAAATAACCGTTTAAATCTGATGTTTCAATTTTACGTTTTGAGACTTCGATAAAACCATTTGTAATGATATGTAGGTTGTAATTTGGTTTCAAATAATCTAACAATTCCATTGCACCATCTACTACTTCATTATAATTGGTAATCGTTTCCATGTATTCTTCTTCGAAAATTTTCGCCAAAGCATCATTGTCGATACCTAATTTATCAAAAGCGTCTTTAAAACGTCTTGCTCTTAATTCTTCTTTTGTGATTTTTTTGTCACGAATTAAAGCCCAAAGACTTTCGTTACTATCGTGGTAAAAAGGGTGAAATTCTTCAAATGAAAAACCATATCGGTTTTCAACATCGTATTTTATATAAAGTTCTTTTAAAGCGAATTTTGCATTTTTTCTGAAATCCCAAAGTGTATTATCAAGGTCGAAAAAAACGTGTTTTATTGTGTTCATAAATGCAAAGCTAAGGATTTTATGTAGATTTGCTGATGAAGATTACATCAATTGAAAACAAGGTTAGAAAAATTTAAAACGAAGAATGCAAAAGGCGTTTTGTCCTTGCTTGCTGGGAACACGATTGCGCAAGCGATAATGCTTGTTGGAGGAATAATTTTGGCAAGAATTTATGGACCAGAAGCATCAGGTACTTACAATGCTTTTTTAGGTTTTGTAGCTATTCTTTCTATTTTGACAACATTTCGTTTGGAGAATATTTTTGTAATTTCGAAATCGTCTAAAGCAATTCGAAATTTGTTCACGACCTTATTATTAGTGAGTAGCGTTGTAACGATTTTATTCTTTTTAGGCTACGCTGTTTTAGAAAAAATTTTCACGTTCAAAACCTCCTTATTTATTGTTTTTCTAAGTTGCGTTGCAGGATTGTTTACAGCTTGGAACAATGTTCAAAATACGTTGTTTACTAAGTATAAATTATTCAAAAGCATTTCAACAGGAGTCGTGATTAATGCAGTTTTTTCAGTTGTTTTTCAGGCCATTTTTTATTGGATGGGCTATAAAGAAACAGGTTTGATTTATGGAACTATTTTCGGGACAGTTTTATCTTGTGTGTTTTATTTTTCGATTACCAAAGGGCGATTTTCTTCGATTGATTTTAATTTAGCAAAAAAAACAATTTCAAAAAATAAAGAGATTATAAAGTATACATTACCATCAGAATCTCTGAATGTGATTGCGAATAATCTAATGACGATTTTGTTGTTGTTTTATTTTACGAAAGAAGATGCAGGTTTTTATGGAAATGCATCTAAAGTTTTGGTTGTTCCATTGGTTTTGTTATCCAATTCGATTTCGAAGGTTTTCTTTCAAAAATCAGCTTCAATGATTGATCATAGAGCGCATCAGTTGTATGATTTGTCAAAAAAAGTGATTGTGTATAATGTTGCTGCAATTGCTGTTTTTCTTTTGTTGATGAATTTTATTGGAATTTTTATTCTCGAATGGATGCTTGGTCCAGAATGGCGAGGTTTGCATATTATGACGTGGATTCTTTCGTTTTGGATTTTATGTCGTTCGGCGATGAATCCTATTCAACAAATTGTAGTGGTTATCAAGAAAAATCATTACGCCTTATACTTTAATATTTACCTTGTTTTGGTCACAATTACAACTTGTGTGATTGGCGGTTTAAATAAAAATATACTTTTAACGTTATCCCTATATTCTTTCTTTGCTGGAGTAGGCTATTTAGTTCAGTTATACTTTGTAATGAAAGAACTTAAGAGATATAAAAAGTAAGGTGAATAATTTGCGAAAAGATATATTAGCTTTGGCTTCTTGGTACCCAAGTCGTGTACTTTTAGATAATGGAGATTTTATACAACGCCATTTAAGAGCAATATCTACTTTAAATAATGTAACACTTGTACATGCAATTAAGGACCAAAATTTGAAATCTGATTTTGAGATTACAGATAATATCAATGAAAATGTAAGAGAGATAATTATTTATTTTAAACCATCTTTTTTCGGTCCGTTTAATTTGATTAAACAAATTAGAGCATTTCTAAAGGGTATTGCTTTGGTTAATCATTTTGATGTAATTCATTTGAATGTTATTTATCCAGCGGGTTTATTATCAACCTACTTAAAAATAAAATATAAAAAACCTGTTATTTTAACAGAACATTGGACGAATTTGCATCCGAATAAATTTATTCAACTTCCGTTTTATAAGCGCTTGGCGATTAAGAAAATTCTTAATTTTGTTGATATAGTTTTACCTGTTTCCACTCATTTAGGAGAATCTATAAAAAAGATTAATCATAAAGTTTCTTATCAAGTAATTCCAAATGTTGTTGATTTAGAAAGATTTGATTACAAATTAGATTTAAATTCTAACGAAATTCGTTTTTTGCATTTATCACATTTAGGTGATCAACACAAAAATATCTCAGGCATGTTGAATGTGGCAAAAAGATTAGCAGAAAACAATTATTCGTTTAAATTTTATATAGGAGGAAATGGTGATTTAACTCCAATTATACATTTTATAAAAGAACATAAGTTAGAAAATTATATCACAACTTTTGGACGATTAGAACATCATGAAGTTAATCAGAAGATGAATGATGCAGATTGTTTTGTGTTATTTAGTCGATTCGAAAACCAACCTTGTGTACAAGCAGAAGCTTTTGCGACAGGATTACCATTAATTGCGACGAAAGTTGGTGGTATTGAAGAGTTTTTTCCGAATAATTTTGGAATTTTAATCGAATCTGAAAATGAAGATCAATTGTTTGAAGCGATGATTGAGGTTATAAAAGGGAAGAAATTTGCAGAAGCTGAAAAGATGAATGACTATGCAAGAAAGCTATTTGCTAAAGAAGAAATTGCCCAACATTATAATGAAATTTATACA
>NZ_CALGVK010000083.1:0-7410 GCF_937930195.1 uncultured Empedobacter sp. | reverse complement strand
TTTCTTGCCATAAAAAATGCCCCCAAAAGTGTCTAACTTTTTGGGGGCAGTGTAAGAAAGGTCGCATTTTTTTTATTTCATAACACCTAATTGTGTTAATATTTTTTCTTCATAAGGATCTATCTTAAATTGATCAAATTTTACAAAATCTTTTCCATCTTTCAGATACCCTAATTGATAATTTTGACGAACAACAGGTTGATTTTCGAAACTTTCTAAAATAGGCAATTCAGAAATCGGTTCTAAAATTTTTTCATTTGTAGTCGAAATTAAACCAAAATGCATCAAATAATTTTCTTTGGATAAAAAATAAGGAAAATAAGCCAACACATCAGGACGTTCAATTTTCAAAGAAGTTGATTCTCCAAAAGTTGCAAAATTTTGATCAACAGGTGTTAAATATTCGTATTGAAAATCAATAATTAATTGATTGTTTTTGTCAATCATTCCCCATTTTCCATCTTTTTCTACTCCAGCCAAACCAGCTCTAAAATCGGTACAACCATCATATTCAAACGGAATAATTACTTGATTCAATAAATCAATAAATCCCCATTTTCCGTCTTTTTTTACAGCACAAATATTCTCAATAAAATCACTTGATAATTCATACTCAAACGGAATCAAAACTTGGTTAGACTTGGTTATAAATCCCCATTTTTCGTTTTTCTGAGCACTATATGCATTAACCGTTGTGAGAACTAATTTCTGGTACTCAAAAGGAATAATTACATTTCCAGTTTTATCGATTAAGCCAAATTGATCATTAATAGATATTGGTGCTAAATTATTGCGATCAAAAACAGTTAACTCTTCAAATGTTGTTGTTTCTTTGTGAACGAAATCATCAAACTGATCAGTGTCTTTTGGGTAAATTTTAGTCATAATTCTTTAATTCACCACAAAATTAAAGAATCAAAATTAATAGATATCTTTTTATTTTAAAAATATCCGATTTTAAGCACTTTTTTGTAAATATAATTCTTATTTTTGTAGGAAAGCTTAAAGTATAACCTATGAATATTTTTACTAAATTATTTTTTAGTGCAGCCATAATGTCGAGTAGCTTTGTTTCTGCTCAACAGGAAAACATTAACATTACAAATCTTCCAACGACTATTAATAAAGATTATTCTTTTGATGGAGTTTGGAATATTTCAAATGATGTAACTACTTCTAATTACAAAATTTCTGGCGGAAAATTGACTAACTATTCAGATAAAACTAGTCAAACTTTATTTTTTGATTTATATTTTGTTCCTTCAAAATCTTCGTTGGATTTGTATGATTTACCTAACAAAATCACAACAAATGCCCAATTAGGAACTCTGGAAGGGAATGGAACAAGTTTTAATAATGTAAATGTAACTTTTAAAGCAGCAGATATCCAGAAATTAGCAGATGGAGATTATACACCAATTTTATTATTGAAAGAGAGAGAAACAAGCAATGTTTTAAACTACAAGATTTTAAATAATAAAATATCATTACAATCGAATGATATTATGATTGATAAAGTAATTGATGATGCTAGTTTACCACAATTAACGGAGAAAAATACATTAGCTTCTACAAAAAATATTGACGCAACTTTATCAGATATTTATATTCCCGTAGAGAGTTCATTAGCTATTGAAAATGCAAACAAAAAAGTAAAATTAGCTGGTGTTTGGAAATTAGAAATTGATTTTAATACATTAATGGTTACAGTTGATGGTATTAATAATTCTATTCAGAATTTAGATTCTAAACCAACAAATGACTTGAAATTATTAGTCTATTT
Organism: uncultured Empedobacter sp.; assembly: GCF_937930195.1. Lineage (NCBI taxonomy): Bacteria > Pseudomonadati > Bacteroidota > Flavobacteriia > Flavobacteriales > Weeksellaceae > Empedobacter > uncultured Empedobacter sp. Next base: position 5,627 of record NZ_CALGVK010000083.1, on the reverse strand, counting down.
TTCAAAACAAAATATTACAGATGCAAAAAAAATAGATGGATTTGAATTGCTTAATTTTGATATTACTCCGGTTGCCGCTTTAACAAAATTAAGTAATCTTGATTTTACAACTAACATCACAAAGTTAGTTCCTGCGGGTGAATATTATCCAATTTTGGTTTTGACAGAGAAGAATAATGAAGGAAACTATGTAATCAAATCTACTTTGAGTTTAGGTGAAAAATATATTTGGAAATAAATTCTAATTAATAAACAAAAAGCGAAATCTTATTGATTTCGCTTTTTTGTTTGGTATAAAATGTAAATCAATTCTACATACTTGTTGTAACTTATTGTTCCTTCTTGATTATTTGCTTTTAAGAATTGATTATTTAATTCTGAAAACGTATCACTTGCTTTTCCTTCATATTTTAAATAATGATTTAATTCTGCTTGACGATCAAGCTTGATTTTTGGATACATATTATTCAATTCCATTTTTACAAAATAAGGATCAGACTTGTAAATTGCACCCAAAAGCGTATAAATACTTTTATAATAAATAGAATAATTAATTTCGGGATTCTTCGATTTTGAGCCTAAATAATAAGCTAAAAAATTTGCTTCACTTTCTGATGCAAATCCCATTTGATGACCATATTCGTGAAAAAGAGTAGCAGGTTGTTTTAGATTTGTATTGTAACGATTCAGGTTTGCTTCAACTGTAAAAGGATTGTAATAGCCTAAAATCCCCATATAATTTTGCATTTTCGAAATCCAAGATAATTTGAAATGAACATTTTCTAACAATCGATAATTTTTCAACCATTTCAAATCTTTTATAGAAGATTGTAGTGAGTAAAATTCTTCATTATAATCATTGAGATTAGATTTAAACTGAATGGTTGTTGTAGAATCATTGTGTTCTATTTTATTACGGGCAATAATTGCTTTGTCTAATTCGATACAATAAATTTCTTTTAGAATTTTTGGTTGAATTGCAATTTCTTTTTGATGAAAAGTTAATGTGTCTTTTTTATACATAACTCCCCAAGCGAATATGTAAATAAAATAGAAGCTATTTACAAAAATCAATAGATGATAAATAGATTTTGAAGTTTCACGATTTTTGTAAAAAAAACTTCTAATCACTCTGAGTATAAGAAAGAAACCAAGAATACCAATCATTAAATAAAAAATATCACCTAATGGTAATTGAACAGAATTGGTCATTTTAGCTACAAAAGCAGATAGGGGGAATGTTATCCTTTGAACGATAAAATCAATGAAATTATCAGATAAGAATAGTACAGAAAAGAGAATAATTTGTGCAATTAATACTAAAAACGAAATGATGGTTTTATTCAACTTCTTTTGCATATTGATTGGCTATAAAACTAATATAAATTAATTGAAAAGTATGGTAAAGCATAATTGGAATCAAGTATATACCGATGTCACCAGAAAAAATAACTGCAGCAATTACCGAGCCATGAACCAACGATTTTTTGGTTGCACAAAATTGAATTGTAATATCATCTTCTCGATTAAAATTCATTTTTAGTGCGATCCATTTAGAAAAATTAAAAAACATAAAAAATAAAGTAACCACTACAACGAAAACAATTAAAAGAGGAATCAAGCCTAATTTGTCAAAAATTCCATCTAAAAATGTGTGACTAAAACTATTGTAGACAATTAAAATGATGGTTAACTTATCTAAGTTAGAAAATTGTTTTTTGTATTTATGATAGAAATTACCCAAAAAAGGTTGAGATAAAGCACCAATAATAACAGGTAAAATAATTTTTAGAACCAAATCTAAAAAAATTCCTAATAAATCAAATTCTCCATCACTTTTTGATAAAAATAAACTCATCCAAAGCGGTGTGATAATAATACCGATTAAACCAGAGATACTCGCATTAAAAATGGCACTGGGTATATTTCCTTTTGCAATAGAAACCATTACTACAGATGAAGAAACAGTACTTGGCAAAGCCGCAAGATAAAAAATAGCGACATAAAGTGTGAAATATGCAGGATAGTTCTTAATGAGTGGATAGAAACAAAGAACAAGTATTGGAAAAAATATAAACGTTATAGACTGGATTAATAAATGCATTTTCCAGTTGGACAAGTCCTTGAAAAAATCTTTCCAATTTAATTTTAACCCATAAAAAAAGAAAACTAAAATAATACCTATATCTATTATTGTATTAAGGTTAATATTGCTGTACGACCACAAACTAATATTTGGGTATATGTAAGCAACTAAAATAGCTATAAATAAAAAAAGGATAAAAGGATCAGGTAATTTGTTTAAAAATTTCAAAATCAATATAATTTAAGCAAAAATAATAAATAACTTTCAAAACATTTAACAAATAATTAATACTTTGATTTGGCGTAAAAGCAATATAAGATTAATTATTTGTAAATTGATGTACTTTTTTTATATATTTGTAGTAACAACACCTAAAATCTATCTTATGAATACATGTCTTCAATGTAACCAAACACTTTTTGGTCGCAAAGACAAAAAGTTTTGCAATGACTTTTGTCGAAATTCTTATAACAACAATCTGAACCGAGACAAAGTAGAGATTGTAAGAAATATTAATAATCGATTAAGAAAGAATAACCGAATTTTAAAATCTTTGTTAGAAGAAGGTATTCGTTCGGTGGATAAAAATGAACTTAGTCTAAGGAACTTTGATTTTAGATACATTACGAATGTTGATGAATCTAAAAATGGCACAATTTTTTATGTGTACGATGTTGGATATCAGAAATTAAACGAAGAAAATTATTTGTTATTTCAGGAATAAATTTTTATTTTTTTATTGAAAAAGCGCGTTAATTATTTAATGCGTTTTTATTTTTTAAAAAATACGGTTTCTTTTAGAGTAGTCAGTACAATAACTTTCCAAAATACATTAACTTTGCGCCACGATGAAAAAAGATATCAATCAACTCGATTCAAAGGAATTTATCCTAATAAAAGGTGCAAAGTTGCACAATCTAAAGAATATTGATTTAGCGATACCAAAAAATAAATTGGTTGTGATTACTGGAATGTCTGGTTCTGGAAAATCTACGTTGGCTTTTGACACATTGTATGCAGAAGGTCAGCGTCGTTATGTTGAAAGTTTGTCGTCTTATGCGCGTCAATTTTTAGGAAAATTAGATAAACCACAAGTTGATTATATCAAAGGAATAGCTCCGGCGATTGCGATACAACAGAAAGTAAATTCAACCAATCCACGTTCTACAGTTGGTACAACAACAGAGATTTACGATTATTTGAAATTATTATATGCCCGAATTGGAAAAACATATTCACCGATTACAGGAGAATTAGTTCAGAAAGATTCGGTGACGGATGTTGTGGATTATTTGAAAACTTTTGAAGCCGAAACAAAATTTATTCTTCAAATTAAATTGGTTGTTCCAGAAGAACGTACGTTTTCTGAACATTTAAATATTCTTCAACAACAAGGGTTTACACGTTTAAGTGTAGATGGAAATCAAGTCAAAATTGAAGATTTAATTTCGTTTAACTTTGAGCCTCAACCCGAAAATGATGTTCATTTAGTCATTGATCGTATTGCATTACCTACAGAAGACGAAGAATCTTTTTATCATCGTTTGGCAGACTCTATCGAAACTGCTTTTTTCGAAGGAAAAGGAGACATTGCAGTTGTAAATATAGATCATAATTCAGTTAAATATTTTTCAAATAAATTCGAATCTGATGGCTTGATTTTTAATGAACCAAACATTCATTTCTTTAGTTTCAACAATCCTTATGGTGCTTGTCCAACTTGTGAAGGTTACGGGAAAGTAATTGGGATTGAAGAAAATCTTGTCGTACCAAATAAATCGTTATCTATTTACGAAGATGCGGTGGTTGCATGGAAAGGAGAGAAGATGAGCGAATGGAAAAATCATTTTATTAAGCAATCACAACAAGTCGACTTTCCTATTCACAAACCTTATTTTGAATTATCAGAAGAACAAAAAGAGTATTTGTGGCGAGGTGATTTGAATTGGGAAGGATTAGACGGTTTCTTTAAAATGGTTGAAGAAAACACCTATAAAATTCAATACCGTGTGATGTTGTCTCGTTACAGAGGAAAAACAACTTGTCCGACGTGTAAAGGAAAACGATTACGCAAAGAAACTAATTTTGTGAAAATTGCAGATAAATCAATCAGTGATTTAGTTGATTTACCGTTAAATGAATTGAATGATTTTTTTACAAGTATTCAATTTAATGAATATGATCAGCAAATCGCTGGTCGAATTATTTATGAAATAAAATCTCGTTTAACTTTCCTATTGGATGTTGGTTTAGAATATTTATCGCTCAACCGTGCGTCAAATACATTGTCTGGAGGAGAATCGCAACGTATCAATTTAGCAACTTCGTTAGGAAGCAGTTTGGTTGGATCGATGTACGTTTTAGACGAACCTTCGATTGGTTTACATTCGCGAGATACGGAAAAGTTTATCACGATTTTACATCGTTTACGTGATTTAGGAAATACAGTAATTGTGGTGGAACATGATGAAGATATCATGAAAGCTGCGGATTATATTATTGATATTGGTCCAGAAGCTGGAACAAATGGAGGAGAGGTCGTGTTTGAAGGAACTTATGACGAATTGATAAAAGCTGATACCTTGACATCTAAATATTTGAATGGGAAATTAGCAATTGAAGTTCCTAAGAACCGTTTAAATTCACCTAATTATTTGAAAATTATAGGTGCACGAGAAAATAATTTAAAGAATATTGATGTTAAATTTCCACTAAACGAATTAACTGTGATTACAGGAGTTTCTGGTTCAGGGAAATCAACGTTAATGAAAGATATTTTAGCACCAGCTGTTCAGCGTCATTTTGAAATCTATGGGAATAAAATTGGTGATTTTGATGATTTAGTTGGTGATTTGAAACAGTTAGAAGGAATCGAGTTAATTGATCAAAATCCAATTGGGAAATCATCGCGTTCAAACCCTGTGACTTATGTGAAAGCTTATGACGATATTCGAAATTTATTTGCATCACAAAAAGCGAGTAAAGTGATGGGATTTCAGCCCAAACATTTTTCGTTTAACGTAGATGGTGGACGTTGCGATGCTTGTAAAGGAGAAGGAACAATTACGATCGAAATGCAATTTATGGCGGATGTTGAGTTGGTTTGTGAAGATTGTCATGGAGAACGTTTCAAGAAAGAAATTTTAGAAGTTAAGTTTGAAGGAAAGTCAATTTCAGATATTTTGAATTTAACAATTGATGAAGCTATCGATTTTTTTGCAGCACATCAACAAAATAAAATTGTAGAGAAGTTAAAGCCTTTGCAAGATGTTGGTTTAGGTTACGTGAAGTTAGGTCAATCGTCGAATACGCTTTCAGGCGGAGAAGCGCAGCGTGTAAAATTGGCTTTTTTCTTGACAAAAGGAGAAACCACGAATAAAACCTTGTTTATTTTTGATGAACCGTCTACTGGTTTGCATTTTCATGATATTCAGAAATTAATCAAGGCTTTACGAGCATTGATTAATTTGGGACATTCAGTTTTTGTGATTGAGCACAATATGGATATTATTAAAGTTGCCGATTGGGTAATAGATCTTGG
>NZ_CALGVK010000082.1:0-10091 GCF_937930195.1 uncultured Empedobacter sp. | reverse complement strand
TTTTATTCATTACTTATCTATTTTAATTATCGGTATTCATATGCCCTTCGGGGAAAAGAGCAAAAAAGTAACCAAAAAACTCTTGTCTTTGATTTTCAACGGACAAAATTAGTTTCAGTCATTCAATGTTTTAAATCATTAACATTTTTTCATTTTTTGCTCATCCAAAAAACATTTGAAATTAAAAGGAGGAGCCATGGTATGGCTCAGGTAATTCAACTAACTAAATTATTTTCTTAAAGTTGGCAACTCGCTTCTCTCAAACACTCCAACTTTTTAATTTCAATAATTTAGAGTTGAATTACATTTCGATTCTAAATCGTCGGATTTTATTTCCTTTTTCAATACTTAAATTCGTTCTCATTCTGAACTTGCCAAAGAATCCCAAGCTCATTCAATCACTTTTAACAACGAATTTTAGACCAGACATACGATTTGTAGACGAGCTTCAATCCATTGAAACGAAGGTGAAAAAGATTAGTGAGCATATGCGAATCATTTAATCTTTTTGTGAGTAAAATGATAATTGATCGGCGAAAATTGAAGTCTTGACCTTTTTGGTTCGTTTTTGTGTCAAGACTTCCCGGAAGGGCATATGAATTCATTTGAAAACAATAAAAAAAATCATGAATAAAAATGAACATATATACCTAAGCTCAAACAGAACTTCTCCTTTTAATTTCAACTTTTTGACACTCGTCTCCAAATCATATGACATTTTCTTCTACCTTTTTCAATATTCAAATTTGTTGTCATTCTGAACGCGTTTCAGAATCCCATATAATATGTCATTTTGAAGAAGCGAGAAATCTTTATCATTTTTTAGATAAACAGTGAAAAACAACAAATTAATCAATGTAAAAAAAAAGATATAAAAAACCTCCTCTCAACAATTGAGAGGAGGTTTTCCTTTTTACGCATTTAAATAGGCTTATATATCGTCAAAATTGATATTCGTAAAAGACTCCACTTGTGTATCATCTTTACTTGCCATTTTATTTTTTGGATCAAAATCTTTTTGATGTCTTTCCGAAATCACTTCTTGTCCTTTCTGAGCAAAAACAAAATCTGTTGTTTCGTCTAACATCTCCTTAAAGCTCTCGAAGTCTTCTTTATACAAATAGATTTTATGTTTTTTATAGTACACATTCCCATCTTCTTGTGTATTTTTTTTACTTTCTGTAATCGTCAAGTAATAATCACCTGCTCTTGTTTCGCGGACATCGAAAAAGTAGGTTCTTCTTCCTGCCCTTAATACCTTGGAAAAGACTCCTTCTGCATCCACCTTTTCTTGGTTTTCAAAATCATTCATAAGTCTAATAGCGTTTTTGTTAAATGTTTCATAACAAATCTAAAAAAAATTAAGAAAACAACAAGATTTTAGGCAAATATTTTCTATTTTTTTATTGATTCTACTCTTAAAAACCTAATCCAAGAGTTGTTTATTGTATAAATCGTAATAATAACCTTGTTTATTTAACAATTCGCTGTTTGATCCATTCTCTAAAACACGACCATCTTCTAACACTAAAATCTGATCTGCTCGCTTTGCCGAAGAAACACGATGTGTGATGATGATTGTTGTTTTACCTTCAATTTCTGAAGCTAAATTATTCAAGATTTGTTCTTCTGTTTCGGTATCTACAGCTGACAAACTATCATCAAAAATTAAAATTTTTGGATCATTTACCAATGCGCGAGCGATAGAAACTCGTTGTTTCTGACCTCCCGAAAGTGTAACACCACGTTCTCCAACAACAGTATCATAACGTTCCTTGAAACGATCAATGTTATCATGTACAACAGCTTTCTTGGCAAAAATTTCTGCTGTTTTTTCATCTTCATCATCCGAACCAAATAAAATATTATTGGTCAACGAGTCCGAAAATAAAAATGCTTCTTGCGGTACATATCCAATTTCTTCTCGAATAGACTCCACATTGATATCATGAATATTTTTACCATCAATTAAAATCTCACCAGAAGTCGGTTCTAAAGAACGTGCAATTAATAAAGCGATGGTCGATTTACCCGATCCTGTTTTTCCAAGAATTGCCAACGTTTCTCCTTTATTAATTTTGAACGAAACATTATCCAAGGCTTTGATTCCTGTATTTTCGTACACATAAGAAACATGTTTAAACTCGATTGTTCCTTGTACATGATGATTCACCAATTGCTTTTCCTTGACATCTGTTTCAGCATTCAAAAATTCATTAATACGTGTCATTGATGCTTCTGCACGTTGTACCACCATCGTAATCCATCCAAGAGAAGTAAAAGGCCAAATTAACATATTTAAGTAAAGAAAAAACTGAGCGATAGAACCAATATCCATCGTTCCTTCGATATATTTTATCCCGCCTAAATATAAAATCACCAAATTACTTACGCCAACTACAACTACCATCAATGGCCCGAAAGCTGCTTGAATTTGAGCCAAATTTAGTGCGCGTTTTTGGTATTCGTCTGCTTCTACTTGGTATTTAGATTTTACAAATGTTTCGGAATTAAATGATTTAATAACACGAATTCCAGCAAAAGTATCTTGCACAGAAGAAGATATTGTAGATTGTTGTTCCTGCACACGTTTACTTTTTTTGTTGATATTTCGTGCAACATTGTATATCAAAACCGATAAAATAGGCAAAGGCGCTAAGGTATATAACGTTAACTCTTTATCTATCTGCAACATAAAATACGCGATAATGATGACACGAGAAACCAAATCAACGGGGTACATAATCCCTGGCCCAAGATACATACGCACCAATGCGACATCTTCGGTAATGCGATTCATCAAATCTCCCGTTTTGTGCTTTTTGTAAAATGACAAGGATAACTTTTGATACTTATCATAAATCACGTTTTTCAAATCAAACTCAATATAACGAGAAGCCACAATAATCATTTGTCGCGTTCCTACCGTTAAAACTCCACCCAAAACTTTAAAAAAGAAAAAAGCCAAACTGGCATACATCAACCCCTCTTTTAATAATTCGAGGTTATCTGTACCGTTTTGTTTAAAATTTTGCAATAATTCTTCAACCGTATTGATTGCTTCTTTGATATATGTCACGGAAAAAACTTGCACCCAATTGGCACAAATCGTAAAAATGAAGCCTAAAAAAATCCTCCATTTATACTTCCATAAAAATTTATTTAACTTTTGTAATGATTTCACAAAACAAAATTACATTCTTTTTTTTACCTTTGCATCAATTTATTAGACGTTATATCATTGAAATTATGTTGGGAAGAAGACAACTACGCGAAAAAGTAATGCAGAATATCTATGCTTACAATTGTTTAGGTACGGAAGGCGAAGAAAGAACGGTCGAGAAAAATATGATGAGAAGTATCGATCAAATCTATGATTTGTACATTTATATCCTAAATTTAATCAAAGTTCAAAAGGACATTGCAGAGCATAAAATAGATCTTGCAAAATCAAAAAACTTTCCAACCGAAGAAGATTTAAATCCAAATTTAAAATTTGTTCAGAATAAAGTTTTCAAAATTTTAGAAGAAAATCTTGAATTATCTCGTTATTCGAACGATAACAAGTTTTTACTTTGGGATATTTATGATTCTTATCCAAACAACATCTACAAAAACTTGACAGAAAGCGAATTGTACAAAACGTACATGAATAGCGGTAACCGTTCTTTCGAAGAAGACAAAGAGTTTATTTTGAACTTTTTCGTAGAATTGATTGCTGAATACGAAGATTTGCACGATTACTTAGAAGGAATTCAAATTACTTGGGCAGATGATGTACACATTGCTAATGCAATGGTTCATACGACGATTAAATCGTTCCGTCAAAATAGTTCTCCATTGATTTCGTTGTTCAAAGTGTACAAAGATGTAGATGACAAAAAGTTTACAGAAGAATTATTTCGTAAAACAATTCGTCATCAATCGGAAACGAAGAATATAATTGACGAAAAAGCAGATAACTGGGAATTAGAACGTATAGCAACAATCGATTTGATTATTTTGGAAATGGCGTTGACAGAATTTATGTACTTCCCTAACATTCCTGCCAAAGTAACCATCAATGAATATGTCGAATTAGCGAAAAATTATTCGACAGAAAAATCACGCGTTTTTGTTAACGGAATCTTAGATAAAACCCTAAAAGAGTTAAAAGACAATAATAATTTACCAAAATACGGTAGAGGTTTATTATAATCTTTATTTTTTCTTAAATTTGACTGAGACAAATAATTATAAATATGAAAAGTAAATTATTTATTTTAGGTGCATTCGCCCTATCATTCGCAATCAGCTCTTGTGGAGAAAAAAAAGCAAGCGATAACTTTACAGCAGAAGAAACAGCTCAACAAGCTGAAAATGTTGTAGATCCTGCTACTGCTCCAGTTTTAACATTAGCCGAAGCAAACCATGATTTTGGAGAAGTACAGGCCAATAATAAAGTAGAAACATATATCAAGTTCAAAAATGACGGTAAATCACCATTAGTTATTCGTGATGCGTCTGCAACTTGTGGATGTACAGTTCCTGAGTTCCCATCTACGCCTATTGCAGTAGGAGCTACAGATTCTATCAAAGTTGTGTATACGGCGGGTAACATGAACGGAAGACAACAAAAAACAGTTACTTTAGTAACAAACACAGTAAATGGACAAGAAAATTTTGACATTTCTGCAAACGTTATTGGAGCAACTGCAAATGATCAAAATGCTCAACAAGCATTTGGACAATAAATAATAAACCATTAAAAATTAAAAATGATTCAAACAATCTTTTTACAAGCAGGTGCTCAAGGCGGAGGAATGTCGATGCTTTTAATGTTCGGAGGAATGTTCGTGATTATGTATTTTTTCATGATTCGTCCTCAACAAAAGAAAGCAAAGCAAGAAAAACAATTCCAAACTGACATCAAGCGTGGAGATTTAGTCGTAACAACTTCTGGTATTCACGGAAAAATTAACGAGATTCACGACGATGCTGTTGTCATTGAAACTGGAGCTGGAAAAATTAAATTTGAAAAAGCTGCTATTTCTCGTGAATTAACTGCTGCTCGTTATTCAAAATCGACTGAAAAAGTTGAGAAAGTAGAAAAAGCAGTAGAAGAAAAAAACTAAGTTCAAGGTTAACATATATTTAACTGATTGCCGAAGGAATTATTCTTCGGCATTTTTTTAACTTCAAACCATGAAAAACAACCACCCTTTTGTAGTAGGAATCACAGGCGGAATAGGCTCTGGAAAGAGTACCGCAGCAAAATTCTTTGAGGAATTGGGCATTCCAGTGTATAATTCTGACACAAGAGCAAAACTTATTCAGAACGAAAATTCTGAAGTAAAAGCGAAAATCATTGCTGCTTTTGGTGAAGAAGCTTATGATGAAAATGGGTTGAACAAAGCCTATCTATCCAAACAAGTTTTTCAAGACAATGAAAAGTTGAAAGTTTTAAATTCAATTGTTCATCCAGCGGTTTTCAAAGATTTTGAAGCGTGGAAAATTGCTCAACAAACACCTATCGTAATGAAAGAAGCAGCGATCTTAATCGAAAGTGGGAGCTACAAAGATTGCGATATGGTAATAAGTGTTATGGTGGACATAGAAAAGCGAATTGCACGAACGATGGAAAGAGATGGATTAACACGAGAAGATATTTTGGCGAGAATCAATCATCAAATTTCGGATGAAGAGCGAATAGCCAAATCAGATGTAATCATTGATAACAATGGCGATCTTGCTCACCTCAAAAATGAAGTTGAACAAGCCTTGATGAACATCAAAAAAAAGATGGCTTCACACTAACAATCTCGCATAAATTAGAAAAAATTAGAAAAGATTAAACTATTTTTAATCATTCAATAAACATATAGATGAAAAAAGGATTTTATAAAATCTTAATCGTTATCATGAGTGTTGCGCTTATAGGATTGATTATTATTCAATTCTATTGGTTGAATTTAACCATTCAGAACGGTACAGAAAGCTTTAACAACAACGTGTACCAAGCGATGAATTACACGACTGAAAAAATAAATAAGGTTGAATTAGATAAGTACTACAAGAAATTTAGTACGATAGAATCTGATTTAAAATCAAGTAAAGATAAACCACAAGTCGTGACAAATAGAGTCATCAAAGATTCTTTGGGTGTCACTTATGCCTATGTCACACGTTATGTGGTCGAAAAATCGATGTTGCCTTCTGGTCAATACAATGATAGTTTAACGAAAGCAAATATCTATTCACAAGAACGTGTCATTAAAATTGACAAAGATTCAGCTTCTTCAGGAATTTCGAATCTAAACTTGAATTTCGAAAACGCTTTACAAGACGGAACGTTTACCTTAGAAAGCGCGGCACGTTGGGATGCAGGAACAACGCCTATCGACAAACGCGTTAACTATAAAATGTTGGATTCTATTCTAAAAAATGAATTACGCAACAGAGGAATCAATCAAGCCATTCCGATCTTAGCCGTTTTAAAGAAAGATTCAACTGAAACCAATGTCAAATCAGCTGATTTTGATCGCAACAAGATCGAATTTATGGTTCCTTTATTTTTGGATCGAAAAGACCATATCGAATATTATTTGGCTGCCAATTTTGTCAATCGAAAATTAGCCATTGTTGCGCCAACAGTACCGGTTATTTCGTTGACTTTTATCTTAACCATGATCATCATAACGGTTTTCTCCTTGTCGATCTATTATATGCAGTTGCAACGCAAGAGTTCGGAAATCAAAACCGATTTCATCAACAACATGACACACGAATTCAAGACGCCTATTGCAACCATTAATATTGCCTCTGACGCCTTGAGAAACGAAAAAATATATACAGACCCCGAAAAGGTGAAATATTATGCTGATTTGATCAAACAAGAAAACAAACGGATGAACGCTCATGTTGAGATGGTATTACGTATGTCGAAGTTAGATCGAAATCAAATGGATATGAACTTTCAGGAAGTCAACTTGAACGGTGTTGTACAAAAAAGTATTGAGCCGATAAGATTTATTGTAGAAGAAAGAAAAGGTACAATATTTGAAGAATACAATGCAGAACAGTCTTTTGTCAACGGAGACCCGTTCCATTTAGAGAATATCGTGATTAATGTATTGGATAATGCTCGAAAATACTCTCCAAACACACCAGAGATTCGCGTAAAAACATACAATAAAGACAACAGTTTTATAATTGAGATTTCTGATAAAGGAATGGGAATGCCGCAAAGCGTTCTGAAAAAAATATTTGAACAATTTTATAGAGAAGAAACGGGAAATATACACAATGTAAAAGGTCATGGACTTGGGTTGGCTTATGTCAAAAAAATTGTTCAGCTGCATGGCGGACAAGTTTGGGCAGAAAGTGCTGCAGGAAAAGGAAGTACTTTTTTCATTAAAATCCCTCTAAAATCATAGATCAATGAGTGATAAACAACGATTACTTTTAGTAGAAGATGATCCAAGCTTTGGAAGCGTCTTAAAGGATTATTTGGTTATAAACGATTTTGACGTTACGCACGCAATCGATGGTGAAGATGGTCTTGCCAAATTTAAAGAAAGTGATTACGATCTATGCATCCTTGATGTGATGATGCCAAAAAAAGATGGTTTTACATTAGGAAAAGAGATCAAAGAACTAAAAAGCGAACAACCAATTATATTTTTAACAGCCAAAAATATGCGTGAAGACGTGTTGAATGGTTACAAAATTGGAGCAGACGATTACGTCTTAAAACCATTTGATTCGGAAGTTTTATTGTACAAAATAAAAGCTGTTTTACAACGTAATTCGGGTGAAGAAGAAAAATTTGAACAAGAAGATTTCAAAATTGGTAAATTCACGTTCAATGCAAAATTGAGACAATTAATTTACGATGGTAAATCACAAAAATTATCGCCAAAAGAAAACGAATTGTTACGTTTATTGGCCGTATATAAAAACGATTTAATGCCACGTGAAATTGCCTTAACACGCATTTGGCACGATGACAACTATTTTACATCACGTTCAATGGACGTTTACATCGCAAAACTACGTAAGTATTTAAAGAAAGATCCAGCAGTAGAAATCGTGAATATTCACGGCGAAGGATTCAGATTATTGGTACAAGAATAATCCATCATTACTAAAAATATAAAACCTCAACTTATCGTTGAGGTTTTTTTTATGTGATTTAGTTTAATGATCTACTTCAGCACCTAAATTTCTATATTGTGCTCTAAATTTTTCTGCCCATTTATACCACTCCTCATATTGTGCATCAGAATGATTCGCTTGCTCTAAAAATGATTTGATGTAGTAATCCGAAAAATCTTTTGGATAATTTTCCATCGCATCAAATTCATCCTTTAACCATGCTTCATTTAGAATATAATTCATTCGATTGACATCAAAATGATTTCCATATTCATGGTACGAACCCGTTGCTGAAGATTGGAAAGTAGTTTTTAACACTTCCTGATTGGTTCTTGCAAAAACAGCTTTTTTATTCTTGTGGTACCAAACAGCAGCATTTCGTAATTGTTGTTTTTCGTCCACTACCCCTTTTGCATCTTCCCAAATGCTCAGCCAATATTCTTTTTGATATAACCCCATCAAGATGGAATTAATTCCCCAATATTTTCGTTTCGTTTGATTATCAACTAAACCTAATTTATACAAAATGGTAAAAAACTTGTACTTGTTGTACATAAACAAATCCATCACCACTTTGTTCGACGTGAACAAATCAACAGGTTGTGTTTGATAAATATGTTCTGATAGTTGTTTGATTCTATAATTCTTATCGTCAGAATAATTTCCTAACCATCCTAATTTTAAAAGAGGAATCGAAAAGGATTTCATTTCGTTGATTAATTCATCCAGATCTATTGATTTGGTGAACCATACATCATCCTCCGTTACCAAAACAAAATCAGATGAAGAGTTGACTGTATTGAACCACAAATCTGTAGGAATCGTAAACCCATCAATCGGTTTAGCAGACGTTATATTTTCTTCAATCGCTTTAATCTTTTCTTTGTACTGATTTGATTGAAGAATAAGTGCATTAGGATATTTTGTCGCTATCTTTTCTAAATACAGTGGTGGCGTACCATCATCCAAAACCTTAACTTCAAAACTCCCTTTTACGTGTAAATAGATAGAATGTAAACAACGATCCAAATAATGCGGTCGGTTAAACGATTTGATAATAATTGTGGTCATAAAAATCTTCGTTTTAACTTCTTCCAGAAAGTATTCTCTTTTTCAAAGATAAACTTTGGTAAATTTTCTATGTCATCGACATTTTTGTTATACAACTTCTCAACCCCTCTTCTTTTACATGTTGTCAATAAAACTGTGTGCCAATTGAGATTCAATTTTGTTTTTTTAGATTTATCTTGAGAAACACCTTTATCATGAATGCGGTATAAGTATTGGAAAGAATCAATAAAGTAAAACTCGCCTAACTCGTATAATTTCATGTATAAATCTTGATCAACTGCAGAAGTTAAATTTGAATCTATTCCCTGTGTTTGATCATAAATATCTTTCTTGAACGTAAAAAAATGAGCCACTTCAAAATTGATATTAAAAAACGTTTTATGATTATTTTTCATCTTTTTTGTAAAGTTAAACTCACCCTTTTCTTGTGAAAATTCATCAATTAATTTAATTTTGGAATATGTTGAAATGATGTCCGCATTATTTTTGTACGCATCCATAACATCTTCCAATGCATTAGCCACAATCCTATCATCAGGATCTACAAATCCACAAATATCACCACTTGCTTCCTCAACGCATCTTCTTTTGGTATACCCAACTTTTTTGTTTGCTGAATTACGGAATAATTTAATTTTATCATCCTGCTTCGATAATTCCACGAGTTTTTCATAAGATCCATCGTTAGAACAATCATCTACAATTATCATTTCATAATCGAGATAAGTTTGATTTAGAATAGATTGATAACATTCTTGGAAATAATTCCAATTGTTATAATGAGCGATTAAAACAGAGAATTTCATATTACAACAGCTTTACTAATTGTTCTTGTTTATTCACTATTATCGAATTGGCGGGTACATCTTTGTGAATCACACAAC
>NZ_CALGVK010000081.1:0-13985 GCF_937930195.1 uncultured Empedobacter sp. | reverse complement strand
TTTTTATAATTATTAATTTTTAATCTGTCCAAACTTTTGGGTGCAGTCTACAATTTGTAACGCTTTTTAGTTATAAAACTTTTATTTCAAATACTTTTTCATCATTCAAAAAACCTTCTAACATGTCTTTTGAATTAATTTTAGATACACCAGCTGGCGTTCCAGTAAAAATTAAATCGCCTTTTTTCAACGTAAAATATTTAGAACATTCTGCGATTAATGTATTGATGTGGAAAATCATATCTTTAGAATTTCCCGTTTGTACATTTTCACCATTTCGATCTAATTTGAATGCTAAATTCTCTAAATCAAAATTTTCTTTCGGAAAAAAATCTGAAGCAAAGGCAGAACCATCAAAGGCTTTTGCTATTTCCCAAGGAAACCTTTTTTCTTTCAATTCTTGTTGTACATCGCGTGCTGTAAAGTCAATTCCTAAACCAATTTCAGAATAATAACGATCTGCAAATTGCGGTTGAATCATTTTACCAACACGATCTATTTTAATCACAATTTCTGTTTCGAAATGAACTTCTTTTGTGAAACTTGGAATCACAAATGGAAAACCTTTTCTCAAAATTGCAGAATCGGGTTTCATGAAAAACATAGGCGATTCTGGAATAGGATTATTTAATTCCTTTGCATGTTCGACGTAATTTCGTCCGACACAAATAATTTTCATTGTTTAAAAACCGTTTTGTAATTTGATTCGAGTAAAAACTTTCTTTGTGTACAAAGGGAAATCTGCATTCTGAATCCATGAATAATAACCAGGATCTTTTGCAAAAACATCCGTTACAACTTGTCCTTTGTATTTACCAAACGAAATAATTTCTTGGTCTTTATCGTTGTATTGTATAAAGCCTGCTAAGTCAGCTGTTTTGCGTTGAGAAGAAAATTCACTCAAAAATTTATTGTCATTCTCAAGTTCATCATATTTTTCTATTTGAGCCATTAATACTTCGTAAGTCGCTATAGTATCCGCTTCAGCTGAATGTGCATCGATTAACTCTTTATCACAATAATATTTATATGCTGCACTTAAATTACGAGGTTCCATTTTATGATAAATCACTTGTACGTCAATTGGGCGATGTTTTGATACGTCAAAATCAAAACCATTGCGCAATAATTCTTCTGCTAAAAGTGGAATATCAAAACGATTCGAATTATATCCAGCCAAGTCAGAATCTTTGATCATTTCCATAATTTCTGGCGCTAATTCTTTAAAAGAAGGAGCGTCTACAACGTCTTCGTCAGAAATACCGTGAATCAAAGTTGTTTCTGGTGGAATAGGAATTCCTGGATTAACTTTCCATGTTTTTACTTCTTTTGTTCCATCTGTAAAAGCTTTCACAATAGAGATTTCAACGATTCGGTCTTTCGAAACATTTGTTCCTGTCGTTTCTAAATCAAAGAAACAGATATTTTTAGTTAATTTCATTTTGTAATTTCTTTTCTAAAAATGATTGAGATGATGATATATAATAGGATAATTAATGGAATAGCAGCCACTTGCAACCAAGCTACTAAACCAATTGTAATGATTAAGAAAATGTATTTATAATAATTTTCTGCCCAACTCAATCCTTTAAATTTTAAGGCAAATAATGGTAAATCGATAATTAATAAGATACTAAAAACAATAGACACAGCGATTAATAAATACGTATCAATTTCTGGATTGATAATTTGTCCTTTGTTGTAATAAATTGAAAATAATGAAAAAATAAATAAGGTATTAGATGGAGTTGCTAATCCTTTGAAATAAGTACTTTGATCTTCATCTAAATTAAATTTTGCTAATCGTAAAGCAGAAAAAGCTGGTACTAAAAATGCAAATAATGAAAGAGCTGAAATTTTTAAGTTTTCATTTTCATAAATAAAATCAGTTGACAAATGATTAAAAATCGAAAATAACATCAATCCAGGAACTACACCAAACGAAATACAATCTGCTAAAGAATCTAACTCTTTTCCGATAGGACTACCAATATTCATTAAGCGAGCAACCATTCCGTCTAAGAAATCGGCAACTAAAGAAATTATCATCAAAACCATGACAATTGTAACTGTTGTAGTTGTAATTTGAGCATTACTCGATATCATAAAAATGGCTGATAATACACCACACGAAAGGTTAAGTAGTGTTAGAAAGTTTGGAATTGTAAATAATTTCATAAATGAATTTTTCAGGACAAAAATACAAACAAATATTAATCTGAATCCTTTTTAAACACAATAAAACCACTAATTTTGAGTTTTTATATACGTAATTTATCAATTTTGAAAAAAATATTCCTTTTATTATCTGTTCTTGCAAGTCAATTTGCTTTTTCTCAAACTGCACGCAAATACTCGAACGAGTTTTTAAACATTGGTGCAGACGCTCGCTCTTTTGCAATGGGAAATGCGGTTGTGGCAAATATTGGAAATGCCAATGCAAGTTATTGGAATCCGGCTGGTTTAACAGAAATTACGTACGATTGGGAAGCTTCTGCAATGCACGCTGAATATTTTCAATCTATTGCAAAATTTGACTACGCAGCAGTTGCTATTCCGTTGAGAGAAAGTAATTCTACCATAGCTTTTTCGTTGATGCGTTTTGGTGTGGATGATATTCTAAATACAACAGAACTAATCGATAATCAAGGGAATATTAATTACGATAAGATTTCTAAATTTTCTACCGCAGATTATGCTTTGACAATGTCGTATGCGGGAAATGTCTTCAATAATAAAGATATTCAGTTTGGAGCTAATGCTAAAATAGTTTATCGACATATAGGAAAATTTGCAAAAGGATTTGGTTTTGGAATCGACCTTGGATTGCAATATCGTACTGATAATCAAATGTATTTTGGTGTGATGGCACGTGATATTACAACAACTTTTAACGCTTGGAGTATTAATAAAGACAAAGTAAAAGAAATTTCTATTGATGAACCAAACAATGAAGGTGAACCAACAATTCTGAACGATTTGCCAGGTGAAAATATCGAGTTAACAATGCCAAAATTACAATTTGGTGTAGGAAAAAAATTCGATTTTAATGACCGTTGGTCCTTGTTAGGTGAAGTGGATATGAGTGTTGAATTTCAACAAACTAATGCAGCAATTTCTGGAAAAGGGTTTTCTATTTCACCACAAGCCGGTATCGAGTTAGCTTATGATGACATGGTTTTTGTTCGCGGAGGATTGAATAATTTACAAAAAATTGAACAATTTGATGGAAAACAAAAAACTCAAATTCAACCAAATGTTGGAGTAGGGTTCAAATACAAAGGAATTTCAATTGATTATGCTTTAACTAATTTTGGTGATAGCGGAATAGGTTTATACTCTAATATTTTTTCTGTTCGTTTCGAAATGGATAAGTGGAGATAGATTAATCAATTTTATTAATTCTATAGACAGTTAAAGAACTATAACCAAAATTTCGATCGTACCATTTTAATGGTTTAGATTTTAAAATTTTTCTTTCGTATTCGTACGGAGAAATATAGAATTCTATAGAATCGCCATCTTTTAATTTCTTTAAACGAATTGAATCATCTTCAAATGAAAAATCAAATTCTTTGTATTTATTTAAATCAATAGTAGCAGTTGCACTTCTTCCTTTAAAACGAATTTCTTTAATTTGATCTTTTAATTCAATCAAACCTTTTTCATTAACAGAAGCATTCATTAATTGATCTTGATCATTCTTTAAAACTGCACCAGAAATAATTGTCAATAAAAAAGGAGAAAAACAAAGTATATGATAGAAATAATATTTCCATGATCGTTTATAAAAAATATTTTTTTTACATTTTGATTCAAAGTATTCTGAAATAGTCAGATTTGATGATGCTCCAAATTCAAATAATTTATCACCTAAATGTATCGTTAAGTATTCTGCATCTTTTTTGTAATTATAATCATACGTAATTTCTGATAAAGCAGTTTTCTTCCAATTTCTGTCAAAAAATCCTTTTGTTAAAACATAATCTTCATGCAATTCGAAATATTCAACAGATAAAGTTTTTTTATAAATATAATAACCTGATATAAACCAGTGAATTATGAAGAAAATAGCAAATTCAAATATGATTTCTTTTATTAGTATATATAATATGATTAGAAATATTGATGAATTTAGTATATAGAACGAATTTTTTAAAATATTGTTTATTTTAAAATCTGAATCATCGTAATTTTTATAAATTAACATAAGGTTATCTCTCAATCGGTAAATTTTCATCAGCGCCCCATTCAGACCAAGAACCATCATAGACTTTTATATTTTCGTAACCTGCAATTGTAGAAGCTAATGCAAGAATAGAAGCTGTAATTCCGGAACCACATGTGAAAATATTTTCTTTAGACGAATCAGTTAATTTTTCAAAAATAGATTTTAATTCAGCTGAAGATTTATAGTTTTCACCATTTAAAACATTTTCGAAATATAAATTCTTTGAATTTGGAATATGTCCACTTCTCAAACCTTGTCTTGGCTCGGGAGAAACACCTTCGAAACGGCCTTGTGATCGTGCATCTACAATGATTTTTGAATTGTCATTTATCGCATTTAACATAACTTGTGTATCAGCAAACCAATGTTCCTGCAAGTGAGCAACAAAATCACCTTTTTCACGAGGTTGTAAATGTGAAGAAACAGTTTCAAAATTATTTTTTTTCCATTCAGGTAAACCACCATCCAAAACATATACTTCTTTGTGTCCCATCGTTTTGAACATCCACCAAACGCGTGGACTTGAATAAACACCCCATCGATCATAACAAACGATGATAGAATTATCATTAATACCAAGTTGTTGAGATTCTGTTGTAAAAGTATTTTCATCAACCAAAGTATGAGGAAGTTGAATAGAATGATCAGAAAATTTTCCTTCCAAATCAAAGAACACAGAATTTGTAATTAACTCTAATTTTTCGTTTTGCAGGGTTTGACCAATTTTATCAATCGTACAATCTAAAATAATCAAATTATCAAGATGTATGTTTTCTTTTAATTCGATTGCAGTTATTATTGGAGTATCAAATTTCATAGACTAAATAGTATGTTATAAATATAAAAAAACGCAACCATTTTGATTACGTTTTTGAATTATGCCTTTATTTATTATATTCCAACAAAAGTAAATGGCTTTGCCTGATGAAAGAGTAGAGAAGTTTCTCCAGCATAAGTTTCATTTTTACTAACGCTTAATCGTTTTGTTGAAGCATTTTTATTAAAATCAATCTTCTTCAAATCAACCCAAAAAGTATTTGGTGTTTTTGTAGTTTCGAAATAATAAACTAAGTTTTTATGATCCGCAACTGATCTCCAACGAGTAGAGGAAATATTCGGTTCGGATTCTGACGAAATTCCTAAAGGAACTGAAACATTTCTGATGACACTAAAAACACTCGCAATTGAAATACGTGTATCTGCAGTTTGTGGAATAGCATTGATATAATAAGATGCACGTACGTAACGATCAGGAGCTCTATTAGTTCCAGGAAGCATTATCGTTCCAGGAATTCCTTTCCAATATTGATTAATGGCTAATTGTTCTTCAAAAATAGGCGAATTAGTCATGACCGTGTAAGATGAATCGTGATGTATTTTTAATTTACCATTTACATATTCAAAAATAGCGTTATCACCTTTAGCATCAGAAATTGAAAGATGTAAAGTTGTAAATTTCTGCGTTCCTGGAATGTAATCAGAAACTACTACAAACTTTTCTTTTCTCAAATCTTCCACTGCTTCATTCACAGTTGCATAGTTATCCAATACATATTGTGCCCATGCAGCAATTGTGACTCCAGGTTTAGATCCTTTTGGATCAAATTTAGGGTATTGACTTTCAACTAACCATAATACATTTGCAACTAATCCTTTTTCATTTATACCATCAGTTGTCGCTATATCCCAAGCACTTGTAATTACACTACCATATTTTGAAGTCCATTTTTCTGATGCATTCCCAACATTTCCGGTGCGATCTAGTCCTCTTGGAAAAATCCAAATGTTGGCATCAATCTCATCTTTCCAATCCATAGAACGAGCAGTAATTACTGTATTTTCTGGACCTTTGTAAACAACTCTTGTACAAGCATCAAGTTTTGGAGCTAATAAAAATAGTAAGTTGGTAGAGAATAATGTTAAAGTAAGTTTGTTGTAAAAATTCTTTTTCATTATGAGGTGATATTTGTGTATCTAAATTTAAGAATTATAATTCTTATATCAGTTATACATGATTGATTTAATATCATAATTACATAAAAAAACGCAACCATGAATGATTGCGTTTGAATTAAATGCTATGTGAAAGATTATTTTTGATTAATCACCTCAACCACTGGTTTACCAATGTTCCCATTTGGCTCTTCAATGTGTAACAAAGCAGACAAAGTAGGAGCGATGTCAGTCATATAAACTCGGTTATTATTTTTACCTTGTTTAATTCCCCATCCCATTAAAACAAATGGAATATGAGCATCGTAAGATCCCCAAGTTCCGTGAGTAGTTCCGCCAGCGTTTAGTTTTCCTCCGTACCATTGTGGATCTAAAATATAGGTAATTGCACCACTTCGTTTACGATTGAAACCGTTGATCATACGTTCTTTAATTTCAGAAGGAATTGATGCATTTCCGATTTTGTCCATATCTGCAACAAAAGAAACACCATCAACTTTTTGCATGAATTTCACAATTTCATCTTTGATATCTTCTTCATCTAAATCATTAGTTTCAATGAGCTGATTATTCAAATGGACTTGGTAATTTGATAAAGAGCGTACAATATCAGCAGTTTTAAATTCAGCTTGTAATTTAGCATTTAAAGCTTTTTTTACTTCTGAAGTTTGAAAATATCCAGCGTTTCCTTTTTTATCTTGGAAATATTTTGGATTATGTGCTCCACCATGATCAGCCGTTAAGAAAACTAAATATTCGCCTTTTCCAACTTTTTGATCCAAATGATTGAATAATTGTTCCAAATCTTTATCTAAACGTAAATAAGTATCTTCCATTTCGATAGTATTTGGTGAAAATTGGTGACCAACATAATCTGTAGAAGAGAAGCTAACCGCTAAGAAATCGGTAATTCCTTTATCGTTTTGACCTAATTTTTCGTTATCAATAATTTCAATTGCGATATCTTTTGTCAACGAGTTTCCGAATGGAGTAGAACGAATTAATCCCAAACCATTTTCTTTTTTTAATTTTTTCAAATCATAAGGAAATTGCATTTTATCTAATCCTTTATACTTCTGACGATACGGATTTCCATCTTTTTCACTTTGTACATACGTATCAATTGGATAAAGTGTATTCCATTTATCTAAATATTTTTCAGTTACTCTTTTATCATTGAATTTTTGTAACCATTTTGGCAATTCGTTCATATAAAATGTACTCGAAACCCAGTTTCCAGATTCTCCATCAAACCAAAAAGCAGCATCAGCAAAATGGCCTGCTGGTAAAATTCCTCCACGATCTTTTAATGAAACACCAAATACTTTTGAGCGAAAATTAGTTGCTAATTTCAATTGATCAGGAACCGTAGAAGTCAACAAGTTTTTAGGAGACATTTTCCCTGCTTTAGAAGAAGTACCAACTCCATTAACAGTATCATCTTGTGTACAATACATCTCTTGTCCAGTTGCTTGAATGATAAAATCATTTCCCGCAATTCCATGAATAGCTGGGACAGAACCTGTATAAATCGTACTATGACCAATCGCCGTATAAGTAGGAATATATGGAATATAAGTGTTTTCGTTGCTATAACCTTCGTTTAATAAACGATTGAAACCACCCTGAGAATAACGATCTTGATAACGGTACAAATAATCCCAACGCATCTGATCTACGACAACTCCAACCACTAATTTAGGACGGTTTACTTCTTGTTGTGCATATAAAGAAAGCCCTGCAAAAAGTCCTAAAACACTTAAAAAAGTTTTATTAAATTTCATTTTTAAAATTTTACAAAGACAAATGTAACAATTTAATTTTGGCCGAAATTTAAATAATAATTAAATAATTAGTAAATTAAACAAAAACATAAAAAAATAGATTATGAGTGCTAAACCCGTTGTAGTCGTTGAGATTTTTGACACGTCAATAGATAAAGTATGGGATGCTTTAACGACAAAAGCTGCTTTTGATAAATGGTATTTTGATATTGATGAATTTGTTCTAGAAGAAGGATTTGAATTCGAATTTTACGGAGGTTCGTATTTACATCATTGTAAAATAGTAGATTTTGCTCCACAATCTAAATTAGTGTATACATGGAAATATCCAGTTTACGAAGGAAATTCTGTTGTTACCTTTTTATTAGAAGTGATAGAAAATGAATTTGTTCCACAAACTAAACTGACGTTAATTCACGAAGGAATTGAGTCATTTCCGCCAGAAGACAAGAATTTTTCTCGTGAAAGTTTTGAAGCTGGATGGTCAGAGATTATCCGAATTAGTTTGAAGAGTTATTTAGAAGGTAATGTAGATGATGATTTGAAAGTTGAATAGAATAAAAAAAGAGACTTCGTCAAGTCTCTTTTTAATTTTTTTTACAGCCGATTATTTTTTGAATAATACTGTGATTCCTTCTTGATTTGGTAAAATCGGACGAGGATCTTCCGCTGTTACTATTCCTGCTTTTTCTTTTCTTAAATTCGCAACCCAAAATGGAATCCAAGAGATAGCCATCGTTGAAAAGAAGATGATACCCCAAAATCCGCATAAAGCGATTACTAAGAATAATAAGAAACCTAAAAATTGAATCATGATTTTATTTTTATGTGATACAAACTTAGTAAATAAAATTTATAGAAATACTAACATTAATCACTTTTCTTTCATCAAACGATTTCTTAAATTTGTGAGATAAGTAAATATAATAAAAATACAAAATGGAATACAGAATTGAGAAAGACACCATGGGGGAAGTAAAAGTTCCTGCTGACAAATATTGGGGTGCTCAAACAGAACGTTCAAGAAATAACTTTAAAATTGGTCCAGCTGCTTCAATGCCAAAAGAAATAGTTGAAGGTTTTGCTTATCTTAAGAAAGCTGCAGCTTATGCAAATGCTGAGTTAGGTGTATTACCAGTTGAAAAAAGAGATGCTATCGCAGCTGTTTGTGATGAAATCTTAGCAGGTAAATTAGATGATCAATTTCCATTAGTTATTTGGCAAACAGGTTCGGGAACACAATCTAACATGAATGTGAACGAAGTTGTTGCTAATCGTGCTCAAGTATTAGCAGGAGGTAAAATTGGAGAAGGAGAACCTGTTTTGAAAGCGAACGATGACGTGAACAAATCTCAATCTTCTAACGATACTTACCCAACAGGTATGCATATTGCCGCTTACAAAGCTGTTGTTGAAGTAACAATTCCAGGTGTTGAACAATTACGTGATACTTTAGCTAAGAAAGCAGAAGAATTTAAAAGCGTTGTAAAAATTGGTCGTACACACTTAATGGATGCTACTCCATTAACATTAGGACAAGAAATTTCAGGATATGTAGCACAATTAAACCACGGTTTAAGAGCATTAAGAAATACATTAGCGCATTTATCTGAATTAGCATTAGGAGGAACTGCTGTAGGTACAGGACTTAACACTCCAGAAGGATACGATGTAGTAGTCGCTAAATACATTGCTGAGTTTACAGGTCATCCATTTGTTACTGCAGAAAATAAATTTGAAGCGTTAGCTGCTCACGATGCCATCGTAGAAACTCACGGAGCGTTGAAACAATTAGCTGTTTCATTAAACAAAATTGCAAATGATGTTCGTATGTTAGCTTCAGGACCTCGTTCAGGTATTGGTGAAATCATTATTCCAGAAAATGAGCCAGGGTCTTCTATCATGCCAGGTAAAGTAAATCCTACACAATGTGAAGCTTTAACTATGGTTGCTGCTCAAGTTATGGGTAATGATGTTGCAATTACGATTGGTGGAACTCAAGGTCACTATGAATTAAATGTTTTCAAACCATTAATGGCTGCAAATTTCTTACAATCTGCACGTTTATTAGGGGATGCTTGTGTTTCTTTTGACGAACATTGTGCACAAGGTATCGAACCAAATTATGCTCGTATCAAAGAATTAGTAGATAATTCATTAATGTTAGTAACTGCGCTTAATACAAAAATTGGTTATTACAAAGCTGCAGAGATTGCGCAAACTGCACACAAAAATAACTCTACGTTAAAAGAAACTGCAATTGCATTAGGATATGTAACTGCTGAACAATTTGACGAATGGGTAAAACCAGAAGATATGGTTGGTTCTTTAAAATAAGAAAATATAAATCATTATAGTAAAAGAGGTTGCTTTTGTAACCTCTTTTTTTGTACGTATTAAAATAATTGAGAAAAAATTCCTTTATTAAGAGGAAAAATTGTATCTTTAGTAAAAGTTTAAAATTATGGCAACAATAAAACTAAAAAGTTACAAGCAAATCATTGATGAAATTCCTGAAGTAAGAGATTTCACTAATGTCTATTTCTATGTAAATAGTTATAATATCGATCAAAAATACATCAAATATCTAGACGAATTATCTGGTTTAAAAGATGATATTATTTCGAATTGGTTAAATATTACAACGCGTACATATAGAAATTATAAAACAAAAGACGTTTCATTAAAAGACAATACGAAAGAGCATGTTGTTCTTTTAATTTCTTTGTATAAACATGGTTTAGAGGTTTTTAACACAAAAGATGATTTCGAAAAATGGTTAACAACTCCAAACGTTTTATTGGATAAAAAAGCACCAATGGATTTCTTGGATACAGTATCTGGTTTAAAATTCATTGACAATCGTTTAACAGCTATTGAGTACGGAGAAAACGTTTAAGAATGTTAGTTTACAATATACGTAAAGCTAAATATGCAAAATCATTACAAGCTTCTGGTGTTGCCAACAGATGGAACAAAAATGATGAATTTGTAATTTATTCGGGAAGTACACGCGCATTATCAACCTTAGAATTAGTGGTTCACCGCAGTTCAATTACGATTGACAATTCGTACAAATTATTAGTGATTGAAATTGATTGTACAGAAGATGAAATTTACAATGTAAAGGATTCTAAATTACCCAAAAATTGGCAATCTGTAGAGTCTTATCCGAAACTTCAAGAAATTGGATCTGCTTGGTATCAAGATTTTAAATATTTGGTGATGAAAGTTCCTTCGTCAATCATTCCGAAAGAATACAATTATTTAATTAATACAAAACATCCCGATTTTTCTTCGAAAGTAAAAATCAAAGAAATAGAAGATTACAATTGGGATGATCGTTTATTATAAAGCATAAAAAAATCGCCTAAATCTTTAGGCGATTTATTGATTTATGAAGGTTTTAAATCTTTTTATATTTCAATAATAAACTGTTTGTTACAACACTTACACTGCTCATAGCCATTGCAGCTCCTGCAATCATTGGGTCTAATAAAAATCCGTTGATTGGATAAAGAACACCTGCCGCAATTGGAATACCGATTACATTATAAATAAATGCCCAGAATAAATTTTGATGAATAGTCTTAACTGTTTGTGTTGAAAGATTAATCGCATGATTAATTTTTGTTAAATCGCCACCGATTAACGTTACTTCGGCAACATCAATTGCAATATCAGAACCATTTCCCATCGCAATCGAAACATCTGCTTGTGCCAAAGCTGCACTGTCATTAATTCCATCACCAACCATCGCAACAATTTTCCCTTTATTTTGTAAATCTTTGATGATATTCATTTTATCATGAGGTAAAGCATTCGCTACAACTTGGTCAATTCCAACTTGTTTAGCAATTGCATTCGCAGAAAATTCATTGTCACCAGTCACCATCCAAACCTCAATTCCTTTTTCATGAAATGCTTTTATAGCTTCAATAGAAGTTGCTTTTATTTCATCTGAAATTCCAATCAAACCTAAAACATTTTCATTATCACCAAAGAAAGAAGTGGTATAATTTTTAGTTGAAAAATCTTGAATTGTTTGTTTAACATTCTCCTCAATTTGAATGTTCAATTCGTTCATCCAACTTATTTTCCCAACATAATATTCTTTGTTCAAACGAGTTGCTTTTAATCCTTTTCCAGAAACATCTTCAACTTTCAAATCCGATAAATTTTCTTGTTTACCAATATGTGCAGTAATAGCTTTGGCTAAGGGATGTTGCGAATTATTCTCGATGGTATAAAGTATATTTTTAGCAGAATCATCAAACCAAATTAATTCTTGTACTTTAGGTTTTCCTTCTGTAATTGTTCCTGTTTTATCTAAGATAATCGTATCAATTTTCTTTGCCAATTCTAAACTTTCTGCATTTTTAATCAAAATTCCTTGTTCAGCTCCTTTTCCCATTCCAACCATAATTGCAGTAGGTGTAGCCAAACCAAGTGCGCAAGGACAAGCGATAACCAATACAGTTATCATGGATAAAAGTGCCATGGTAAACGCATTTTCTTGACCTAAAACTAACCATGTAATAAAAGTTAAAATTGCTATGATAATTACAATCGGAACAAAAATTCCTGCTATTTTATCCACCAATTGTTGAACTGGCGCCTTACTACCTTGTGCATTCTTCACAGACTGAATGATTTGAGCTAAGAGCGTATCATTACCAACTTTTAAGGCTTTATATTGAATAGGAGAATTTTGGTTCAACGTTCCTGAAAAAACAGTAGCATCAACTCCTTTTTCGACAGGAAGAGGTTCACCAGTTAAAGAACTTTCATCGATAAAAGTTTCTCCAGAAATAATTATTCCATCAACGGCAATTTTATCTCCAGGTTTAGATAAAATCAAGTCTCCAATTTGCACATCTTCAATTTTTACTTCAACTTGATTTCCATTTTTTAAAACAGAAACCGTATTGGGTTGCAGACCTATTAATTTTTTGATTGCTTCAGATGTATTTCCCTTCGCACGTTCTTCCATCAATTTACCAATCAAAATAAAAACGATAATCAAACCAGCTGCTTCAAAATAAGGATGAGCGTGTAAACCTTTGCTGTGCCAATATTCTGGAAATAATGTATTGAAAACACTGAATATATAAGCTACACCAGTACTCAAAGCTACTAAAGTATCCATATTAGCTGTCTTATTTTTCAATTGTTTCCACGCACCAACAAAAAATTGTTGACCGAAAATAAAGAGAATAGGAGTAGAAAGCGCCCACATGATATAATTACCATAAGGCATATTCATAAAAAACATTCCTATAATGAACAAAGGAATACCAAAAACAAGCGCCCATATCACGTTCTTTTTTAGTGATAGGTATTTATCTTCATGAAGTTGTTCTATTTCTTCGTCTTGATTTTTTGATTCATCAATCACTAAA
The DNA here is from genome assembly GCF_937930195.1 of uncultured Empedobacter sp. Lineage (NCBI taxonomy): Bacteria > Pseudomonadati > Bacteroidota > Flavobacteriia > Flavobacteriales > Weeksellaceae > Empedobacter > uncultured Empedobacter sp. The sequence continues at coordinate 615 of NZ_CALGVK010000081.1, read as the reverse complement.
TCAAATCCAACCTCAACTAATGCATTTTTTAAATTTTCGGGAGAAGTTAAAGAAGGAATATATTCTATTTTTCCCATTCCATTTCCATAATTCACTTCAGCATTTACAACACCTGGTTGACGTTTTAAATTTGCCTGCGAGCTACTTGCGCATGAAGCACAAGTCATGTTAAGTACGGGGTAATTTATTTCGACAGAATCGATTTTGAAATTATTTTGTTTTAGGATTTGAAAAACTTTAGCTGTTACTTTAGGCATTTTTTTTGCCGTCAGCGAAACACTTTTATTTGATAAATCAATAAAAAAACTATCCAGATTTTCAACTTCAGATATCATTTGGTTCAATTTAGAAACTTGTTCTTGCGTTTCTAAATTAAGAAGCGGTATAATAAGGGTTTGCGTATTCATAATAGTTATTTTATACTACAAATTTCAAGTAATTTTTAAGAAATTATGTTATACAATTGTAGAATAAATTTATAAAATAAGATTATCGTCTTCATAAGGTAAGTCTTGCGGATCTACATCTATAAAATCAGGTTCAGGAAGTTTTTTTAATTGATAAGCATGAATTGAAATATGATCATTTAAATATGCTTTCACGACGCGATGCATG